>NZ_JAMYUW010000045.1:0-58902 GCF_040323315.1 Mesorhizobium sp. M0047
TTCCCGAGCTTCTCGACATGCTCGCCCTCGAAGGCGCGATCGTCACCATCGACGCGATGGGAACGCAAAGGCAGATCGCCGCCAAGATCGTCTCCAAGAAGGCCGATTATGTCCTGGCGCTCAAAGGCAATCAGGGAACTCTCGAGGAGGATGTCGCGCTGTTCTTCAACGATCCCGTGCTCGCGGCCGATTGTTCGTGTCATGAAGAAGAGCCGCAAGCCGGCCACGGCCGGATCGAGGAGCGTCTCCCTTATTCCTGAAGAAAAACTATCGTTAGAAGCAATCGAAGCTGCCGTTGTTTTTCGACTGGGCACATTCCTATTCTTGCTCGTCGGATGGATGTCGGTCATGTCGAGCGGCCCGCCCGGGAGATCACGATGAGACATGATTTCGAGACACATCGCCGTCAGGCCGCAAACATTTTCCGCGCCTGGGGCATGCCCGCCGAGAAGGCCGAGAAGTCGGCAGGCGTGCTTGCATGGGCCGATCTCCATGGCCTCGAAAGCCACGGTATCGCGCTGTTGGTCGAATATAACGAACGACGTCTGACACGGCCGATCAATTTGCAGTCGAAGCCCACCATCGTCCAGGAAACGACGGTCAGTGCCCTGCTCGACGGCGATGGCGGCCTCGGCCATGACCCCGCTATATACGCTATGGAAACCGCGATCGCCAAGGCGACCGCAGCCGGCGTCGGCGTGGTGTCGGTTCGCAATTCCGGCCATTTCGGCGCGCTGGGTTATTTCACCACCATGGCTACCGATCATGAGTTGATCGGCATGGCTGCCACCAGCGTGTTCGGCATCCGTGTCCCCCCGACCGGTGGTGCGGCGGCGCGCTTCGGCACCGACCCGTGGTCCTTCGCGGCCCCCGCGGAACCCGGCCGACCGTTCGTGCTGGACATGGCCACAACGACCGTGGCGTCCGGCAAGGTTCGAAATAAGATCGTCGAAGGTCAACTCATGCCTCCGGGCTGGGGCATGGACAGCAAGGGCGTGCCCACGCTGGACCCGGCGGCGGTCATGGGAGGAGGCTTCCTGTCGCCGCTGGGCGGGTCGGCGGACAGTGCCGGCTACAAGGGTTACGGGCTGGCTGCGATGGTCAATATCCTCGCCTCATGCCTGTCCGGCTCTACGCTGATCACCGATCCCAACCATTCGAAACAGCCCTGGGGCCTCGATGTCGGCCACTTCTTCATGGCCATCAACCCCGCCTTGTTCCGTCCGATAGCGGACTTCCGCGCCGACGTTTCCCGCTTCTGCAACGATCTGCGCGCAACGCCCCCGGTGGACCCGCTGAAGCCTGTCCAGGTGGCGGGCGACCCTGAGCGCAGGGTCCGCGCCGAGCGCGAGAAGACCGGCATTCCCATCGGGCCTGGCCTCCATCGACGCCTATATCAAATTGCACAGGAATCCGGCGCGGACTGGGTGCTTTCTCCCCTCGATTTTACTGTCGACAGTTTTCAGTTTACTGACGGCAGGGAAACGAGGGGCAAGGCATGACTTTTGCAGCAAGGCCGATCGAGCGAACCGCAAGTCTTGCCGTTCGCGTCTACGCCGAAATCGAACGGATGATCCTCACGGGGGACATACAGCCCGGCAGCAGGATCAAGGAGGCGGTGCTTGCCGAGCAGATGGCGGTAAGCCGTGCGCCGGTGCGTGAGGCGACGCGTGCGCTGGTCGAGGCGGGGCTTCTTGTGTCGGTCCCGGCGCGTGGTGTTTTCGTACGTGAAATGTCCCAGCGCGAGATCGCGAAAACTACGACGTGCGCTCGTTGCTCACCGGATTGATGTGCGCGCAGGCCGCGGAACGGCGTACCGCCTCCGACGTGGCAAAGCTCAAGCGCCTGATCGCCGACATGGACATAGCGATCGCCGCCGGCAGGATCGCGCACTACTACGAGATCAACCTCGAGTTTCATCAACTGATCGGCCGCATAGCCGACCACTCCTGCGCGCATCGCGTCTACAACGACCTGATCCGGGAGACCCATTCCTTGCGGCGCTCTTTGTCATCGCCCGGCCAGACAAATCTGGAGCATCGCTCAATCGTCGAGGCGATCGAATGCGGTGACGCCGAACTCGCGCGGCGCCGCGGGAGCGAGCACGTCCTTAACGGCAAGGCGCGTTGGAAAGCGTCCATCGAAACGACGGCGCCCGCCGCGGCCGCCATATGACCCATTTATCCCAAGGAGACCTCACTTGAAAATTGCAAACATCACAGCCAGCCTGCATCGCCACGAGATCGATTTGCCTGGCATTGGCGAATCCATCGAATCTCGCATGTTCGTCTTTGTCGAGGTCGAGACCGACACGGGTCTCAAGGGGCTCGGCTGCACCGGCCAGTTCCTGCCCTGGTCGACCATGCCGTGCATCGAGGATCATATCTATCCGTTGATCAGGGGCATGGATGTCTTCCACACCGAGGCGATCCACTCCAAAGTATGGAAGCAACTCAACAACCGCGCCTATACGGGTGTCATTTCCAACGCTCTCTCGGCGATCGACATCGCGCTGTGGGACCTCCAGGGCAAGATTGTCGGCAAGTCGGTCTCGGAGCTGCTGGGCGGCTATTCCCGCGAGGCCTACACCTATGCGACGTTTGGCTACCCGTTCTTCGACGAGCAGCAGATCGCCGACTACGCCAAGAAGTTTCTGGCCGACGGGCACACCATGCTGAAGATGGTCGTCGGCGGCGAGCCGACGCGTACCTGGAAGGACGATGTGCGTCGCGTCTATGCCGCACGCGAGGCAATCGGCCCCGACGTCGACCTCATGATCGACGCCAACTGCTACTTCAACCCGCATGACGCCTTCATGCTGGCGAAGGCGGTGGAAGACGCGAACCTGAAATGGTTCGAGGAACCGATCCAGCAGAACGACGCGCGTGCGCTTGCCGACCTGCGCAGCCGGGTCAAGATTCCAATCGCCGCCGGCCAGATGGAAGGCAACCGCTGGCGCTTCCGCGAACTCGTCGTCCATCACGCGGTAGACGTGCTGCAGCCGAACGTTCTCTACAATGGCGGCTACACCGAGGCGCTCAAAGTGGCGCACCTCGCCCAGGCCTTCAATCTGCCGATGGCCAATGGCGGCGGTTGGCCGATCTTCAACATGCACATTCTGGCTGGCGTGATGAATGGCGGCCCAGTCGAATTCCACTATGGCATGTGGATGACCGGAAAGCATTTCTTCAACGGCACGCCCGACCCCGTGAACGGCAAGATGACAATCCCGGACGCGCCGGGCCTTGGCTTCACGCCGAATTACGAAGCGCTCAAGGATGGCCGGGTCAAGGATCCCAAAGGCAGCCAGTTCACCGGTCGTGATGCACACGGCTACCTGCTGCGTGAAACCATCGAAAAGAAGCGCGCCTGACAATCGCTGCCCCGGGACCGCCAAGAAAATGGTTCGATCGGTTCCGGCGCTGTTCCAAGTTCTAACTGGGAGGAAACGACTATGACCTACGCACTCTCGAACTTCGTCAACCACGGCCGCGCCGTCGGCCTCGGTTTGTTCACAGCCGCGGCCATCGCGGTCAGCCCGGCGGCAGCAGAATATCCGGACAAGGACATCAAAATGATCATCCCGTTCGGCGCCGGCGGCGGCAGCGACACGCTCGCCCGCACCATCGCCGGCGTGATCGAGGAGATGAAGCTGATCCCTGTGAAGATCCTGCCTGAGAACCGTACAGGCGGCTCGGGCGCGGTCGGCTACAGCGCAGTCGCCAAAGAAAAGGGAGATCCCTATCATCTGGCGACCGTCAGCGTCAGCTTTTTCACCACGCCACTCCTGGGTGGCTCGCCGGTGAGCTACAAGGACTTCACTCCGCTCGCTGCGATCGCGCAGTCACCGTACATCATGGTTGTCCCCACCTCTAGCGAATACCAGAAGCTTGACGACCTGAAGAAGACGCCGCGCTTCACCACCGGTACGACTGGGGTCGTCTCCGACGCGGCACTGCTGGCCAAGATGACGTCCAACGCGCTCGGCATCCAGATTGACTCCGTGCCGTTCGACGGTGAGGGCGAGGTGATGGCGGCGCTGCTCGGCGGGCATGTAAACGTCGGCTTTCTCAATCCATCCGAGGCGATGGCGCAGATGAAGGCCGGCAAGCTGCGGCCACTGGCGATCACATCGGCAGAGCGTTCGCCAGCCTTCCCTGACATCCCAACCTTCAAGGAACTCGGCTACGGCGACATTTTGCATACCCAGCTTCGCGGACTGGTCATGCCTGCGGGCGTTCCACCGGAAGTCGTCACCTACTGGGAGGGCGTGCTGCAAAAGGTTGCGACCAGCGAGCAGTGGAAGAAGCAGTATATCGACCGCTTCCACGACATCCCGGACTATGTCGACGCGGAAGGCTTCAAGGAAGTGCTCGAGCGCACCAACGCGCGCTACGAGACGATGATGAAGGAACTCGGCATCATCAAATAGTGACATTGCTGGGAGCCACCCGCCGTGGTGGCTCCTATCCGTCGGGAGGAGGAAAGCGATGAGCGTTCAACGGCTCGACCTACTGGTCGCCGCACTGCTGATAATCTTCGGTCTTTGGCTTATCTACACGGGCATCGGTTATGGCGTGATGCAGGGCACCACGCCCGGGGCCGGTCTCTTCCCCATCATCATCGGTTCGTCGATCGCTCTGCTCAGCACAATAAATCTCTACCGGGCGCTTGGCGGGATCGAGAAACTTGGTCCGGGCATATCGGGCCGCGAGGCGGCAAAGGCTGGGGTCGTGATCGCGGCGCTGCTCATCGCCGTCTGGCTGACCCCGTATCTCGGCATGATGATCGCCACCATGCTGGCCATGGCGGCGATCGGCCTGGCTCTGCGGACCGAACCGGGGCCAGTTTTCTTCATCAAGCTTGCGGCGGTGTCGGTGATCACGCCGATCATCCTTCTGCTGCTGTTCCAAAACCTCCTGGGCGTGCCGACCCCCAGGGGACCGCTCGGCTTCTAATCGGCCACCCAAGAGAGGTATCGCGATGGAAACGCTTGCGCTGCTGTGGGACGGGATTCTCGCCGCCACCGATCCGGCAATCTTCGCCTGCACCATACTGGGCGCCGTGATCGGCTTGCTGATCGGTGCGCTCCCTGGCCTCGGACCGACCGCCGGTGTTGCGATCATGCTGCCCGTGGCGGCAGGCTTCGGCGGCGTCGCGGCAATCGCGTGCCTCGGTGGTGTCTACTATGGCTCGATGTTCGGCGGCGCTATCACGTCGATCCTGCTCGGCATTCCCGGCGACGCGCCTTCCGTGATGACGGTCATCGATGGCTATCCAATGGCCCAGAAAGGAGAGGCCGGGCGCGCGCTGGGGACGAGCGTCTTCGCCTCCTTCGTCGGCGGTTTTCTCGGCATCGCCGGGCTGGTGGCTCTTTCGGTGCCGGTATCGCGCTATGCACTTGCCTTTGGTCCGACCGAGATGACGGCGATGATGTTTTTTGCGCTTTCGCTGCTCAGCGTATTGGGCGGCCGCAACGCCTTCAAGGGTTTCATCGCGTTGGCGCTGGGCTTGTGGCTGGGCATGGTGGGACTCGACCCCATTTCCGGCTTGCCGCGCTATACCGGCGGATCGATGAACCTGTTCGACGGGCTCGACTTCTCCATCGTCGCCGTCGGCCTGTTCGGACTTACCGCGATCTTCACCTCCCTGGAGGCGAATGTAGATAAGCCGGTGGCCAAATACACTTTCGCCTCACTGCTGCCGAGGATGAGCGACGCTGTTCAGACACGCTGGCAGCTGCTGCAGGGATCGGTGCTCGGTTTCTTCGTGGGCGTCCTTCCCGGCGTCGGCGCCTCGGCGGCGACCATGCTCTCGTACGCACTCGCCAAGCGCCTCTCGCCGACCCCCGAAAGGTATGGCACCGGCATCGTCGAGGGCGTGGCAGCGCCTGAGGCCGCCAACAATTCAGCGTCCTACGGCTCGATGATCCCGCTGTTCACGCTGGGCATCCCGGGCTCGGCGACCACGGCGGTTATGATGGGCGGATTGATCATGATCGGCCTGCAGCCGGGCCCGCTGCTGTTCACCGAGAATCCGCAGTTTGTCTGGTCGGTGTTTGGTTCTTTCGCCATCGGCAACCTGGCACTTGTATTCCTGACGCTGTTGCTGACTCCGCTCCTGGCGGCGGCGCTTTTCGTTCCGACCGCCTATCTCTATCCGATCGTCATTGCGATCGTCGTCTACGGTGTCTTTGCCATCGACAATTCGACGTTCAACGTAATGCTGACCATCCTGGCAGGCGGTGCCGGAATCATCCTTGCCAGGCTCGACTATCCAGCCGTGCCGCTGATCCTCGGCCTGGTGCTGGGGCCACTGCTGGAGCGAAACATCCGCCGCACGCTGATCCAATCGCAGGGCGATTTGCTCGTCTTCATCGAGCGGCCCATTGCGCTGGGGCTGTTCATCGCCACAGTTCTCGTGCTCTTGATCCCACTCTTCCTCCAGCTGGCCGGGCGCAAGAAGATCGCCGCGGACGAGGCTGAGGTCTGACAGGACTGCAGCATATGACATTTCAATATTGCATAGTTGGCGGCGGCATCGTCGGGCTCGCCACCGCCTCCGATATGCTGGCCCGCGATCCGGCGGCTCGCATCCTGGTCATCGAAAAGGAGGCCGGTTTCGGCGAGCACCAGACCGGCCACAATAGTGGTGTCATTCACGCCGGCATCTACTACGCCCCCGGCTCCCTGAAGGCGAAGCTCTGCCGCGAGGGGGCGAAGGCCACGAAAGCCTTCGCGCGCGACAATAACATTCCGTTCGAGGTGTGCGGGAAGCTGCTTGTCGGCACCAGCCCGGTCGAGATGGAGCGCATGGAAGCGCTGAAGCTTCGCGCTTTGGAGAATGGCATTGGCTTCGAGGAGGTAAGCGCGGCGCGTCTGCATGAGATCGAGCCAAACATCGCTGGCCTGGGCGCGTTGCTCGTGCCATCGACCGGCATTATCAACTACAAGCTGATCTGCGACGCTCTGGCCGAGGGCCTCAGAGCGAAAGGTGCCAAACTGATGACCGGCACCCGCGTCAAAGGTATCTCGGAAGACGACACCGGCGTGGTGGTGACCACCGATCATGGCGAAACGATCCGCGCCGAGCAGCTTGTTGCCTGCGCCGGCCTGCAGTCGGATCGCCTGGCGAGGCTCGCAGGGCTTAATCCCACCCACCAGATCGTGCCGTTCCGTGGCGAATATTACACATTGCCCGACGCGAAATCGACGATCGTCAAGCACTTGATCTACCCGATCCCCGATCCGGATCTGCCTTTCCTCGGCATCCACCTGACGCGCATGATCGACGGACGGGTGACAGTTGGGCCCAACGCCGTGCTGGGCTTCCATCGCGAAGGCTATCCAAAGGGCAGCATCGACCTGGGCGATGTCACCCAGATGCTCACCTTCGGCGGCTTCTGGAAAATGGCCCGCAAGAATCTCACGTCAGGCATCGACGAGTTCCGCAACTCGATTTTCCGCCGCGGCTACCTGGAGCAGTGCCGCAAATACTGCCCCTCGCTCGAGCTCCCGGACCTCGGACAACCAGGCGCCGGCATCCGTGCGCAGGCGGTTCTGGCCGATGGCACGCTGGTGCACGATTTCCTATTCCTCGACAGCCCGCGCCAGCTGCATGTCTGCAACGCGCCGTCGCCTGCGGCGACGTCCGCTATGCCGATCGCGAAGATGATCGTCGATCGGATCGAGGATCGATCGCAATGATCCGGGCCCCGATACAATCTATCGCCCTACATATATCCGCGGCGGGCGGGCGGCACGCATCGTCACAGCCTTGCTCGCGGGTCCTTTCGAGCCAACCGCTCCAGTAGGTAGTCGACTTCGGATCGACCGGTCGGCGTCAGCGACGAGCGCGGGCTGCGCTGCACGTCCGAGGTCATGGCGCCGCGCCGCATCAGCACGTATTTGCGCACCGCCAGCCCAACCCCCTGTTGCTGCTCGAACCGGATCAACGGCAGGTGGGCGTCGAAAAGATCGTGCGCTGCGTCGCGCTCGCCTTCCCGGTGCAGCCGATCGAGTTCGACCAACATGTCCGGAAAGGCATAGCCCGTCATCGCGCCATCCGAACCGCGTTCCGGCTCGAAGTCCAGGAACAGCCCGCCATTGGCGGTCAGGATCGAGAATTTCCGCAGATCGCCCGCAGCTTGCAGCTTGCGGATCATCGAGATTTTCTCAAGCCCCGGCCAGTCCTCTGCCTTCAGCATGACGCAGGAGGGATGTTCCTTCATAATGCGCGAGATCATCGGCACCGACAGGATCACCGACAGCGTCAGCGGAAAATCCTGCAGGGCCCAAGGCACGTCCGGACCGATTGCTTCTACGCAGTGATGGAAATAGGCGGCGATCTGTTCGTCGCTGCGCAGGTGCGAGGCCGGAGCCAGCATCACGCCGGCTGCGCCGGCATCCATCACCTCGCGCGCCAGCCTGCGCATGGCGACAAAGCTCGGGTTGGACACCCCAACCACGACAGGGACACGCGAGCGTGCGATCACGCGTCTTGCGATTGTCAGCGATTCCTCGGGCTCCAGTTTCTGGGCTTCGCCCAGAATGCCGAGGATCGTCATGCCGGTGGCGCCGGCATCCTGGTAGAATTCCGTCAGCCGGTCGACGGAACCGTAGTCGACCGACATGTCCGCATTGAACGGCGTCGCCGCGATCGGGTAGACGCCCTTGGCATCGACGCCAAAGGTCACGTCTTCTTCGCGAAAGCGGCATAGCGCGCCTTCGTCTCCTCGTTCATCGGATAGAGACCGGGCAGCGGCACGCCGCGATCGACCTCGGTCATGATCCACGCTTCCATGGCCTCCTGCTCCGGCGCTTCGACCAGCACCTGGTCGAGAAATGCCGCGGGGATCAGCACCGCGCCGTCATCGTCCACCACCACGATATCGTCAGGAAAGGTCGCCACGCCGCCGCATGCGATCGGCTCCTGCCAGCCGACGAACGTGAGACCGGCCACTGACGGCGGCGCGGAAATGCCGTTGCACCATACGTTGAAGCCGGTACCGAGCACGCCCGCGGCGTCGCGCATCACGCCGTCGGTGACCAATGCGGCGACATTGCGTTTGGCCATGCGCGCGCAGAGGATATCACCGAAAATACCGGCGTCGAGCACGCCCATCGCGTCAGCCACCGCCACGCAACCTTCGGGCATCGCCTCAATCGCCGCACGGGTCGAAATAGGCGAGGCCCAGCTTGCCGGAGTGGCGAGGTCTTCACGCGCCGGCACGAAGCGTAGAGTGAAAGCCGGCCCTACCACGCGCGGCTGGCCTGGACGAATTGGCTTGGTCCCACGCATCCAAACGTTGCGCAGGCCCTTCTTCAGGAGGACTGTGGTGAGGGTCGCGGTGGAGACGCCCTGCAGGGTTTCTACGACTTTCGGGTCAAGAGTCATCGGGTTCTCCTTAGATGCTGGGGATCAAGCCGCCGTCGATGCGAATGACGGAGCCGGTGATATAGGATGCGCGCGGGCTCGCCAGGAAGGTGACCGCGTCGCCATATTCCTGCGGCCGGCCATAGCGCCCGACCGGAATGGACGCCGTGCTTTGGGCGGCTACTTCCTCGACCGAGCGCCCCTCGCGCTTGGCTTTCTGTTCGTCGAGAAAGGTTATGCGTCCCGTGGCGATGCGCCCGGGCAGCACGACATTGGCGGTGATGCCGTCGCGGCCGACTTCGGCCGCCAACGTCTTGGACCACCCGACCAGTGCCATTCTGAGCGCGTTCGACATGCCGAGGTTTGGGATCGGCGTCACCACGCCCGACGAGGTCGATGTGATGATGCGGCCCCATTTGCGCCGGCGCATGTCGGGCAGCACCGCATCGGTGACGGCGATCACCGAACGCACCATGCTGTCGAAGAACTTCGACCAGTCCTCTGAAGACTGGCCGGCGGCCGGCGTCGGCGGCGGGCCGCCCGTATTGTTCACCAGAATGTCGACGGAGCCGAAGGCCTTCTCGATCGAGGCCAAGCGTCCGTCGATCGAGGACAGGTCGCCGATATCCCAGCCCATTGTCAGCGCCTCATTGCCGGCGCCCTTGATGCCCGAGGTGGTGTTTTCCGCAGCCGCTTCGTCGATGTCGGCGACGACCACGCGCACGCCTTCGCCGGCCAGCGACCGCGCGATCGCCCCGCCCAATCCGCCGCCGGCTCCAAAGACGAGCGCGACCTTACTCTTCAGTTCAAGATCCACGGAAAACCCTCCAGTTCAAGGCGGATTATCATCAACGATGCACAGAAGAAAACATGGCTTGCCGTATAATTTAATGATAGTTTTTCTATCGATGGAAACACGCTTTCTCGAAACCTTCCTCCTCGTGGCCGAACTCGGTTCTCTGGCCGAGGCGGCCCGGCGTCTAGCAATCACGCCGGCCGCCGTGGCCCAACGCATGCAGGCGTTGGAGGACGAATTCGGCAAACGGCTGCTGGTACGCGCGGGCCGCGTGGTGCAGCCGACCGATGCCGGCCATGCAATTCTAGAACAAAGCCGCAGAATCCTCGGCGACATCCGCCACCTAAAAACCCTTGCACAGACCGATTCGCCAGCAGGTGAGATGAGACTCGGCGCCATATCGACCGCGCTGACCGGCATCCTTGCGCCCGCCCTGCGGCACCTTGTCGACGCGGTTCCTTCAGTCGAGGTCTTCGTTCTCCCTGGCACTTCCACTGATCTCTATCAGGCGCTCGGCGACGGAAGCATCGACGCGGCCATATTGGTGCGGCCGCCTTTTCCGATTCCCAAATCGCTGCATTGGAGCGTGCTTCGGACCGAGCCTTTGATCCTTCTTGCGCCGAGCGCACTCGCCGCGAGCGATCCAGAACAGTTGCTCGCAACGCGGCCCTTCATCCGGTATGACCGCAACAATTGGGGTGGCCGGCTGGCCGACGAGTGGCTGCGCCGCCAGAAGCTTCGGCCCCGGGAGTGGCTGGAGTTGGATTCATTGGAAGCCATAACGGTGATGGTCAGCAACGGTCTCGGCGTTTCCGTTCTGCCGGACTGGGCGCCACCATGGCCGGAGGGACTGTCGGTCGCGCGCCTACCACTGCCCGGCCCGCCGCTGGTGCGCGAGATCGGCATGTTGTGGCCGCGCAGCGCGCCTTCAGGACGGCTGGTGCGTGTCCTTCTAGATGCCTTTGAGGCAGTCTCGTCAGCCCGGAAGAGGGCCGGCGATGCTTGATCCGCCGAGCTGCAGCCATGATCCCAGCCGCGCTGGCGTGGCCGGGGATTATCTCGGGGTGCGCCACCAATGAGCGAACCGAAACCACCGCAGGACGCGAATGCGGCCGCTTTGGCGCGAGTCAACCTCAAGCTGTTGCAAACTTTTATGCTGGTCGCCGAAAACCGCAGCTTCAAGGCGGCCGCCGACCGGGCACATCGTTCGCAGTCCGCCATCAGCATGCAGATAAAGCAACTCGAGGATCAACTCGGCGCCAAGCTGTTCAACCGCACCACGCGCGACGTCAAGCTCACGCCTGAGGGGAGCAAATTGTTCACCAGTACGCAGCGCGGCCTGCAAGAGGTCGGCATCGGCTTGCGCAACATCCAGGAGGCACTGGCCATCCGGCGCGGCCAGGTCGCGCTGGCCTGCGCGCCCACCATCGCCTCGACCCATCTGCCGCGTATCCTCGCCGAGTTCGAACGCGACTATCCGGGAATCAAGATGCTTT
Source organism: Mesorhizobium sp. M0047 (assembly GCF_040323315.1). NCBI lineage: Bacteria > Pseudomonadati > Pseudomonadota > Alphaproteobacteria > Hyphomicrobiales > Phyllobacteriaceae > Mesorhizobium > Mesorhizobium sp. M0047. The sequence continues at coordinate 11,668 of NZ_JAMYUW010000045.1, forward strand.
TGTCGGAACTCAAGTCCGCCGATCTCTATCGGGTGATAGAAGCCGATACTGTCGATTTCGGCATAGGCCCGATCTCCGGCGATCCGGACCTCGATTTCGAGCCGCTGCTTGACGATCCGCTGCACGCGCTGATCCCCAGGCAGATGTGTCCGCACAATCGTCGCACCATCACGCTGGCGGAATTGTCCAGCCTGCCCCTACTCCATTATCACACCACCACCCTGATGGGAGCGATGTTCGAGCGCGAGGCTGCCGCTCGCGGCATCGCGCTGAACGTTCGGTACCGCTGCATCCAGACGGAGACACTCGTCGCGATGGCCGAGGCCGGCATCGGCGCGGCAATCCTCACCCAGTCGATCGTCCGTTTCGCAGAGGCGAGCCAGTCGCGCGTATACAAGATCGTCGAGCCCGAGCTCGTTCACCGCTACGGCATCGTGCGCAAGCGCGGCAAGGAGCTGTCGCCGGCCGCCGAACGGCTCGCGCACTTGATCCGGGTGTCGCTGCGCCAGACCTGAGGGCCGGCGCGATCCAGGCGACTTCAGATTTTCAGAATAATCGTTGGGATTTTTGAATTTTTTCTGAAGTTGGGCTTCCGCTAGAGAGGGCCTTCCCGGCACACGGAACGTCGGGAAAGGAGGGACGTCGTGCTTCAGGATGTTTATGTCCAACAGGACAACAATGTCGTCGAGACCAGGATCAAGATCGCTCGTATCCAAGCGCACAAGCTCGCCAACATCCCGATCACGCCGCCTCCCTACCGCGATAAGCCGAACAAGGAGGGCGCGCTGCTTCTCCAGGTCGAGACCAACGACGGCCTCGTCGGTTGGGCGACCAGCGGCTACACCCACCATGTCGCCATCGAGCTGATCAACAAATACATCGCGCCGAAAATCGTCGGTGAGAACCCGATGCGCACCGAACGCATTCCCCTGCTGTTCGACCGCGCCAGCTTCGAACGGCCGCTGGGGAGGACTCTGATCTCCGCGCTAGCGATGATCGACATCGCGCTCTGGGACATCAAGGGCAAGATGCTCGGCCAGCCAGTGCATCACCTGCTGGGCGGCGCGCGCGACAAGGTGCCGGTCTACGTCACGCACGGCGCGGCCTACGACAACGCGCCGGTCTATTCGCCGGAGGAACTGGCTGCGGAGGCGACCCACCTCGTCAACCTCGGCAATAACCATCTCAAGAACACCGTCGGCCGTCAGCCCATCCCCGATCCGAAGGATGACTACATCCGCATGAAGGCGATGCGCGAGGCCGTCGGCCCGGACGTCAAGCTCGCCATGGACGGTAATCTGCGCATGACCCTGGCCCAGGCGGTGGAACTTTGCAAGCGATGCGAGGAGCTCGACATCAGCTTCGTCGAGGAGCCGCTTTACTACAACGATCCGAGGCTGCTGCGCGAACTGCGTTCGAAAACGATCATTCCGGTCGCTGCGGCAGAAAACGAGAAGTTCTCCGCACGCGACCTGATCCTGGCCGACGCGGTCGACTACATACAGCCCAATGTCAACAATGACGGCGGCTACTCGGCGGCGATACGCACCGCCGCCCTTGCCAAGCTCTTCCATATCCCGCTCTCGCACGGCAACGGCAATGGCCCGCACAACATCGCGCTGCATGCCGGCCTGTCGAACGGCGGATTGGTCGAATACCACTTCCACAAGTGGATGGCCTACAACGCGATCTTTGAGAGCGTCCCGCAGCCCGAGAACGGGTATCTTACTGTGTCGCAGAAGCCGGGGCTGGGCCTCGAGCCGAAGGATGGCCTGATCAAGGAATTCTCGGTGCAGTTGTAGCACGGCCCCGCGGATCGGCAGCCTGTTCTGGCCGTGCTATGGCCGCGCCACATCCTGAAAGCCGCCATCGCTTATTGCAGCCCTTGGAGGCCGCTCAGACAAGAAGCAGACCTCCCGAACTGGCGCAAACAGACGGCGGGCACTTAGAGGGTGGTAACGCCCAGTGACTGTCGCGCGGGCATTGCGTCATTCCATGCGTTCGAATATGCGGTCCACGGGTCGCCGGGTTCCATTTTAGGCCGCCGCCTTTTGGAGCGGCCGCACCGGCGGCTGCTCATGCTGCATCGCCACCCATAGATCGTAGTTCGCCTGGAGATTAATCCAGAAGCGCGCCGTACTGACACCGGCCTTCTCCAAGCGCAGTGCCAGGTCCGGGCTGATGCCGGCCTTGCCGTTCAGCACCCGCGACAGGGCCACCCGCGACATGGCCAGCCGCTTGGCGGTCTCCGTTACGGACAGTTCCAACGGCTCGAACACCGTTTCCTTGAGGATTTCGCCCGGATGAGGATGGGTATGGATCATGGTTCGTGTCCTTGGTGGTAATTCTGATAATCGACCAGTTCGACGTCGGCCCCGTCAAAGCGAAAGGTGATGCGCCAATTCCCGTTCACCCACACCGACCAATGCCCTTTCAGGTCGCCTTTCAGGGCATGCCGCAAGCCCGGTTGATTCAGGTCCTGCGGTTCCTTGGCCACATCGAGCATGGCCAAGATCACCCCGAGTTTTCGGGCATGGGCCGCTTGGATGCCTTTCGTCGCGCCAGTGCGGTAGAAGGCTTCGAGGCCCTTGTGCCGAAAGCTGGCGATCATAGGTTCGTGTATCGTGTATCGCTACAAGATGCACCCCAAAAATGGGGGCGGCACCTGACCGCCGCTTTCCCGTGCCACCACCGAGTGCCCGCCAAAATAGGTCGACACCCTTGTGATGGAAGAAGATGAGCGGAAACTGCGGGTGAGGCTTGTCAATCGGAGCGGCGACGCCGATACCCGCATCGAAAGACCGTCTCGTCGGGTCCTGCCTAGAGCCTGGCGTGTCGGTGTTGAGCTGGGAACACATCAATCTGACAGGCATCTATACCTGGGATGCAGAACATCAGATGCCCGAAGCCTTCCGGTCGCTCAGACTTCCGGCTCGGTTACGCCACGCCGCACGACGTGCATGCTCCGTGCGCCTCGCTGGGAATAGCGAGGGGCTGCCGGTTTGCTGTGCCCCGATGTTTGGTCGCCCGTTGCTGCGAGTCGAATTTAGCGTCGGTCTCTGAGAGTATACTCTAGCGTAGCGGTTCCCTGTGAAGGCTCTGCGATTGCGCGCTGGGCGCAACGCCAAGCCGGGTTTGCTCAATCACTTCGCAGCGCCGGCTTCAGCGTCACCAGCAAGTAATTGAAGACGTTCAATCCAACCGTAGATGGGCAAGTTTTTCGTGCGCCGCCTGTCCAACCACCCTCGTTGCATGGCGGGTGATTGGACATTCTTGCGGGAGACAAGCTCAGTATATTAACGGCCCGCCCATGGCGCACGCTCGTTAGGAACCTTGCCGGAGGACTGTGGTTGTCCTTCCTCCGTGGCTATCGCGGGCAGAGGCAAGGAAGCCGTGTGATTGGCATCCAAGGTCATTTCGCTGTTCTCGATACCAGTAGCGAATCCGCGGGTTGGGTCACGGTCCGGGTTTTGATTGGCGGCGAGAGAGGCTCCTGTCGACAAGGTGAGGAGGGCGAAAGCTGCTACGAGTTTGTTCATCGTATCCTTCCTTTCTTAAAATGAGCAGACCGCCAATCGGCGTCTCGCGCCGCATTGAATCCTGCTTGCGAGACCGCTGTCGGCTTTCTGTCTCGTCACCATGACGAGGCTCCTGCTCACGATTGAACCTTATGCTGAGCCTGTCGCAGGAGTTTGCCCGAGTAGCATCGAGATGTATTCGAATGTACGCGAGAGCCTCGCAGTCCTTGGAATCCGCGCGTTTCGACAATTTTGGATACGATTTTCCTCGGCCGCCTATCCGTGTGGGCGGCCACGGATGGGGACTGTCATCAGGTCCGCTAGGCGAGCGCCGCCCAAGGTGCGAAACTGTCGCAGTCCCAAAAGGACGCCGCTTCCCAAGGTTGCGCGGAGTCCCCGGCCGGCGTCACGGCCGCACGGCCGGCGTCTCGACCGGCAGGCCGCGCGCCCGCTCGATTAGGTAGAGTTCCAGGTCGACGAATTCGGGCGCGCCGAAGGCGAAGGGCTCGGCCCTCACGCCGATCATGCAGTTGCGCAAGCGCCGCTGCAGTGAACCGATCGTCTGCCACTCCAGTCGGTAGAGCGGATAGCCGGTCGGGTGCGCCTGTGGGATGGCACTGCCGCCGAGCCGTTTGCCCCAATTTTCGTCGTGGCAGGAAGCGCAGGAAAGATCGAGTTGGCCGATGCGGCTCCGGAACAGACGCCGGCCGTTGTCGCGGAACGGCGCGAGCCGGGCGTCGGTTGCCGGTGTTATTGGCATGCCGCGCGACTGATGCGCCACATAGGTTGTCAGGGCAAGCAATGCGTCAGACTCCAGCGCCAGCGGCTTGGTCTGCTGCCGCTCCGCTCGGCAGGAGTTGATACGCCCGGCAAGGTCGATCGGCCGTCCCGTCGCTTCGTCAAAAGCCGGGTAGCGCGTGGCAACGCCGCGCATCGTCCGGGACGCGTCGCCATGGCAGCCGGAGCAAGCGACATCCGCCTTGCCCTCCGACTGCTGCCAGAGCTGCTCGCCCTGCAGCACCCACAGCATGCCGGGGTTGTTCATGTCGTCGGCCTGCAGCGCCTGCGTCTCCGGCGTCATGAAATCGAAGCCGGAGCGCTTCTCGCTGTCTTCGATGCCGGCAGCGATGGCCAAGCTGCAGACGCCCGCCGCAGTGATCCCCACTAGACCCCAAAGGGCGCGCATCAGCGCACCGTGATTTCGGCCGATGCCGTTTGAGTCTTTCCGGCGTCGTCGGTCCAGGCGAACTCGATCGTCCCACTCGTAGTGGCGACGAGCGTGAAGGCAAGGAACGGATTGGCCGACACTGCCGGATGGAGATCTGCCCAAAACACCTCCTCGCCATTATAGGTGCAGGCGAACCTGCGGATGATGTCGCGGGGGATGTTGATGCCGTTCGGGCCGACACGATAGCCGGTTTCCATCGGATGGGCGATCATCGCTCGGATCTCGACGACCTCCCCCTGTTTGGCCGTTTTCGGCACGTTGACAAGCGCGCGCGCCATTATGAGAGGTCCTCGATACAGGCGGCCAGCGTGACGATCGCGCTCGCCTTGCTCGACCAGAAGCTGCCGTCACTCATCTCAGCCACCGCGACAACGACCTGGGAGGTCGCGAGCCGGACCCGCGTCGAGACGGCGGCGCGGCCCGAGCGCGGACCGAGATGGAAAACCGCGACATTCGCCTCCGGGTTCTTTTCGTTGAAGACCGCAATGCGCCGGACATGATCGTCCGTGGTCATCATGCTCTCGGCGGTAACCGTGATCGCGACCGCGTTGCCGTTTTCGACCAGAGGCGGCAGATCGAGCCGGACGCGGCCGTCGAGGATTTCGGCTCCGCCGGTGAAGGTACTGATTGCCTCATCGAGGCTCGGACGAGCAACGGCCCAGCGCGGCAGACTGATCACCAGAAGCCCGGCCATTCCGGCCCGAAGAAACTGCCGCCGCCCGACCAGGCCCGTGTGAACTCGAAGCGGATCTTCGCGCATCATCACCCTTTCAGCGTCGTGAGATAGGCGACGATGTCCTCGATGTCGGCGCCGGTCAGGATCGGCTTGCTGCGCCAGACAGTGGCGACGCGCCGGTCTTCCTCTTTCGCGACACGGTAGTAGGAAGGCATGATCGTATCCTGCGCGAGGCGCTTCATGTCGACCACGCGCAGCCGGATCTGGCCTTCCGAAAGCCTTGTCCCGACGCCGGTCAGGTCGGGCGCCAGCGTGCCATGCAGGTGCGCATCGGGGAACGGCCCGCTATGGCAGAGCGTGCAGAGGCTGTGCTGCCGGTCCGAGATCAGCGCGGCGCCGCGAGCCGTATCCCCTCTGCTGTCGACCAGAGGCTCCATGATCGCATCGCCGGTCACGACGTAGGATCCCACCTCCTCGCTGCTACCGGGCGAAGCGGCAAGCAGCAATCCCGTGAGAGTGAGGCAAGTCGTCGTCCTCATCATCCGAACACTTCGCTGGTGATCGTCCGGAACCAGTCCTCCGCATAGGCCGCTTCCAGTGCGCGGACGGAGGACGGCGCTTCGAGCGGGCTAGTGCCGCCCGCACCCTCCACCTCGGCAAGCAGGCCGTCGCGCGGCTGGTAGACGCCGGCGATCGAAATGCCGTAGCCGGGCGCGACCAGACTGTAGCAGGTGTTGATGAGCTTCGGCTGCGCCGGCTGCCGCTCCCTGACCAGGGCGGCTACCGCCGCAGCGCAGGCTTTTGCCTGGGCGTTGGCGCTGAAGGCGGATTTCGGCATCGCTCCGCCGATCGCCGCATCGCCGACGACGTGTATCGCCGGCTGCAGGCGGGACTCGAAGGTGACCGGATCGATCGGGCACCAGCCCGTCTGATCCGTGACACCGGCCGACTGCGCGATCCTGCCCGCGCGTTGCGGCGGGATCACGTTGGCTACATCGGCCTCATGGCTGCCGAACTCGGTCACCAGCATTCTTGTCGCCGGGTCGACTTCCGTCACCCTGCCGCCCGAGGACAGCGGCACCCATTCGATGAGGCCAGGATAGAGCTCTGGCCAGGCCGCCTCGAACAGCCGTTGCTTCGAAAAGGCGTCCTTGGCGTCGAGGATGATCAGCTTGGAGCGTGGCTTGCTGGTTTTGAGGTAATGCGCGATCAGGCTTGCCCGCTCGTAGGGACCGGGCGGGCAGCGGAACGGATTGGCGGGCGCGGAAAGAATGACCGTCCCACCGTCCGGCATGGCGGCGAGCTGATCGCGCAACAGCAGCGTCTGCGGCCCCGCCTTCCAGGCATGAGGCATGATCTGCGCCGCCGCCTCATCGTAGCCCGGCAACGCGTCGAAGCGCAGGTCTATGCCGGGCGCCAGCACCAGCCTGACGTAGCCGATATCCGTACCGTCATCCAGGCGAACGAGCCGGCGCTCGGCATCGACGGCGACAGCGCGCTTTCGGATGAGCTCGATGTCGCCGAACCGGTCATAACCGAAGGTCTGCACCTCGAGGCCGCGCAGACCCGCAAGCACGGCATTGCTGAACGGACAGGCCACATAGGCTGTCTCTGGCTCGATCAGCGTCACGGCAACGTCGCGATCCAGCTGTTTTAGTGCGCGTGCGCAGCTTGCGCCTGCAAAGCCGCCGCCTACCACGACGACCCGGGGCTGCGCCTGTGCCCGCACCTGCGGCGCGGCAAGAACGGCCGCGGCGACGCTTGCCGCCGCACCGCCGATCACGACTCTACGGCTGGGCACGGCGTGCCGCCTCCGGTTTGGCGAGCCACTCGGCGATGGCGCGCGTCTCTTCCTCGGTATATCCGCTGGCGATGCGGCCCATGACCGTCGCCTCGCGCTCCCCGGATCGGAAGGCTTGCATCTGGGCGACGATGTCGTCGGCGGCGTGGCCGTCGAGCGAAGGGATGGCTGAGCCGAGCGCCGCCCGTCCGTGGCAGCCGGTGCACGCCGTCGCACCGGGCGCCGCCTCGGCCCATGCCGACGCGCTGGCCATGAGCCCTGCAAGCAGAACGGGCGCGAACGATCGTCCACCGCGCCTGTTCTTCGAGCGCCTCATGTCATGCGAGATCATGGTTCTTCAGCGGCAGCGTGCGGATGCGTTTTCCGGTGGCGGCGAAGATCGCATTGAGGACGGCCGGCGCAGCGACTGCGATAGTCGGCTCGCCGACGCCGCCCCAGAAGCCCCCGGACGGCAGTATGATCGTCTCCACCTCCGGCATCTCGGCCATGCGCAAGACCTCGTAGCTGTCGAAATTCTCCTGCTCCATACGGCCGCCATTGACGGTGCATTCGCCGTAGATGCAGGCGGACAGGCCGTAGACGAAAGAGCCTTCGACCTGCCGCTCCACCTGTGCGGGATTGACGACATGACCCGGATCGGTCGCCGCCACCATGCGGTGAATTCTAAGCTGCCCGTCGGTGACCGAAACCTCCGCTGCGGCTGCGACATAACTTCCGAAGCCCATGATCTGCGCCAGGCCGCGGTGGACGCCGGCGGCGGGCGGGGTGTCCCAGCCGACCCGTTCGGCAACCGCCTCCAGTACCGCGAGGTGTTTTGGATGTCTGGCCATCAGCTTGCGTCGGAAGGCGAGCGGGTCAACGCCGGCCGCATGGGCGAGTTCGTCCATGAAACACTCGACGTAGAGCGCATTCTGGTTGAGGTTCACGCCACGCCAGAAGCCTGGCGGGATCGGCGGGTTGCGCATGGCATGGTCGACAAGCAGATTGTCCACCGTATAGCCAAGCGTGCCTTCCGTGCCGGCGAGGACGAGGCCCTGGAAAACGACAGGGTCCATGCCGTTCTGCATGCCTTCCGGCCGCACCGCCGCAAGGATGGACTGGCCGGATATGCGCATGTGCAGAGCGGTCAGGTTGCCGTCCGCGTCGAGCGCGCCCGTCAGCCGGCATCGCGTGGTCGGGTGATATGCGCCGTGCAGCATGTCCTCTTCACGCGACCAGATGAGCTTCACGGGCGCTCCTGGCACCTGCTTGGCTATGCTGACCGCCTGGCGCACATAGTCCTGGAAGTTGCCGCGCCGGCCGAAACCGCCGCCGAGATGGATCTTGTGCACCTCGCATTGCTGCACCGGCAGGCCAGCGGCCTCAGCCGCTGCGGCCAGGCTCGCCTCGCCATTCTGGGTCGGCACCCAGACCTCGCAGCGCTCCGGCGTGTAGAGTGCCGTCGCGTTCATCGGCTCCATGGTCGCGTGGTTCTGATAGGGATAAGCATAAGTCGCAGTAACCGTCCGACCAGCGGCGGACAGGGCAGCACGAGCATCGCCTTGCGCGGCTCCGATGAAGGCGTCATTGGCGCCGAGCCCCTCTTCGAGCATCGCCGCTATCGAGGCGCTGGTGACCTGCCGGTTGGGACCTTCGTCCCAGACGACCGGCAGGGCATCGAGAGCGGTCCTCGCCCGCCACCACGTGTCGGCGACAACCGCAACGGCGGTCTCGTCGACCTGAACGACGGTACGCACGCCGGGCATTTCAGCCACCGCCGCCGCGTCGAAGCTCTTCACCTTGCCGCCGAAATACGGGCAGGCCCGGATCGCCGCGTTGAGCATGTTCGGCAGTTTGAGATCGACGCCGTAGACCTGGCTGCCATTGAGCTTGTCGGCCGTGTCGAGCCGCGGCAGCGGCTTGCCGGCTATGGTCCAGTCCTTCGGGTCCTTAAGCGTGACGTGGGCGGGCGGCGTCATTTGCGCGGCGGCGGCGGCCAACTGTCCATAAAAGATGGCGCGATCCGATGCCGCATGCGTGACGACGCCCATCCTCGCGATGCATTCGCTGGCCGGCACGCCCCATTCGGCGGCCGCAGCGGCAATCAGCATCTCGCGCGCTACGGCGCCGCCAATGCGCACGTATTCGTGCGATTCGCGGATGCCGCGGCTGCCACTGGTCGAGAAATTGCCCCACACGCGGTCCCGCGCGAGGTTCTGGGCCGGCGACGGATATTCGGTCGTGACCTTGGACCAGTCACAATTCAACTCCTCGGCGACGAGTTGCGCCAGGCCGGTCAGCGTCCCCTGCCCCATCTCGGATCGGGCGATGCGGATGACCACCGTGTCGTCCGGTCTGATCACTACCCAGGCATTGATCTCCGGCGCCGTCTCGGCGCCCTCGGCAAGTGCAGGCTTGATGAACGGCACATTGAACCCGAGGGACAGGCCACCGGCGGTGGAGGCCACGCCTATCATGAAGCTGCGGCGGGAGACGGAAATTACGGCGTTCATGATTGTTCTCCTCAACCGCGTTGCGTGGCTTGGCCGTCATTGGCGGCAAGCTTGATCGCGGCGCGCACCCGGTTGTAGGTGCCGCAGCGGCAGATGTTGGTGATCTCGCCGTTGATGTCCTCGTCCGTGGGGTTCGAGTTCTGCATGAGCAACCCCGCCGCAGCCATGATCATGCCGGCCTGGCAATAGCCGCATTGCGGCACATCGAGCGCCAGCCATGCCTGCTGGACCGGATGCGAACTGTCAGGTGAAAGCCCCTCGATAGTGGTGATTTGCTGATCCGGCCCGACCGCGCTCACCGGAAGCACGCAGGAGCGCGTGGCGACGCCGTCTATATGGACGGTGCAGGCTCCACAGGCGGCAACCCCGCAGCCGTACTTCGTCCCGGTAAGTCCGATCTGCTCGCGAATCACCCACAGCAACGGCGTTTCCGGATCGACCTCGATGTCCCTTGGCGTGCCGTTGACGATCAATCTGGCCATTGTGCAATCCTTTCGATCAAAGGCTGGCGAGGACTGCCGTCCGAATGCCACGCGGCATGACCCGGCGGCAGAGACTGGAAGTCCCGGCTAGCGACGAGGCCAAAATTAGCCAGGACCTGTCGCAGAACCTTGTCCCGTTGAACGGCAGTTCATAGCAAGCTGTCGCAGGCGAGGCATTCTGTTACACTTCGTTACACTTCTCACGGTTTGTTGATGTCGCGCGAGTTGCCGCCATGATGCGAAAGGTGATCATCCGTGTAGACGCAAACTAGATATCGTCGATACTGACCGACTATTTGGTAGCGGCTTTTGGAGCATTGCATGGAAGGGGCGCAGCACATCGCGGTCGTCGACGACCACAGGGACATCCGCGACCTTGTCGGGAAATACCTCACCCAGCAGGGTTATCGCGTTAGCGTCGCCGACAGCACGGCCGCGCTCAAGCGGCTGCTCGACCGCAGCCTGCCCGATCTCATCGTCCTCGACGTCATGATGCCTGGCGAGGATGGCATTGCCGCCTGCCGTCACGTGCGCGGGACGGTCGACGTTCCGATCATCTTCCTCACCGCCATGGCCGAGGAGATCGACCGGATCGTGGGCCTTGAGATCGGGGCCGACGATTACGTGACCAAGCCGTTCAATCCGCGGGAACTGCTGGCGCGGATCAAAGCCGTACTCAGGCGCGTCAACAGCCTGCCGCCGCAGCGCGGCCGGCTCAAGTCGAACGCACTTCGGTTCGACCGCTGGACGCTGAATGCCGGCCGCCGCGAGCTGGTTGGGCTCGACGGCGTGGCGGTCGCGCTCAGCACGGCTGAATTCCGCCTTCTCACCGCCTTCATCGAGCACGTCGGAATCGTGCTTAGCCGGGATCAGCTGCTTGACCTCACGGTCGGGCGCACCGCCGACGGCTTCGATCGGGCCGTCGACAACCAGGTGAGCCGGCTGCGCAAGAAGATCGAGGCGGATCCGAAGAGTCCGATGCTGATCAAGACCCACTGGGGCGGCGGCTACTGCTTCACCGCCGAGGTGGCCCAGGCATGACGCTGTTGTGGAGACGCAGCCTGGCGGCCCGCTTCCTCATCCTAGTACTGCTTGCGCTCGCCTTGTCGCAGGCGATCACCTTCCTGATCTCATGGGACGAGCGCGGCCAGGCCCTGCACGCGGCGGCCAAGGGCGAGTTCGTTAGCCGCACGTCCTCGCTTGCGCTTCTGCTTGACACGACGCCGCCCTCGCTTCGGCCCGATATACTCAACGTCAGCGGCACCGCCTATACGCGTTTCTGGACCTCGGACGACGGACCGAACAATCCCCTCGCCTGGCAACAGGAGGCCCTGACAGAGCTCGCCAAGCCGTTGCCCGGGATTGCCGGCAAGTATGCCGCCTACATGAACGGACAGGCCTCGACCGCCGTCGATGCCGCCGATCCTTCCGTCCCGCCGCGCATGGTGGATTTGTCCGGCAGTGGCCAACCCTTCTCGCGGCCGGCCAAGTTTATTTATATGGACGCCGCCCCAAACGGCATGGGCCTTTCGGTCCGCCTCGATGACAGCACTTGGCTGAATGCGGCCTACGCCAAGGCAATGCCGAACGCCTTCTGGATGACGCAATCGGCGATATCGCTGGCGCTCACCGCGCTCATCCTGTCCGCCATAGCGATTTTCGGGGCACAGGCAATCGCCCGTCCGCTGCGACGGCTCGCCAATGCCGCTGAACTGTTCGGCCGCGGCGAGGCCGTGCCGCGGCTACCGGAATCAGGGCCGGATGATATCCGCCAGACCGCCGAGGCGTTCAATCGCATGCAGGAGCGCCTGCAGCGCTTCGTCGAGGACCGCACGCGCATGCTGGCGGCGATCAGCCACGACCTGCGTACGCCGCTGACCTCGCTCCGGCTGCGCGCGGAGTTTGTCCAGGATCACGAACTTCAGGAAAAGATGCTGAAGACCATCGAGGAGATCCAGACGATGACGGAAGCGGCGCTCGCATTCGCGCGCGAGGACGCCACGGTAGAGGAGACGCGAACCGTCGATCTTTCGGCGCTGGTCGGCAGCCTCTGCGACGATCTCGCTGAGCTCGGCCAAGACATCACCGTCGCCGATGGACCCAAGGTGCTGTACCGCGGCCGGCCAGACTCCCTGCGCAGGGCGATCCGCAACCTCGTCGAGAATGCCGTCCGCTACGGCGAACAGGCAAGGGTGAGCCTGGTCCGGAGTGCCGACAGTCTGGACATCGTCGTCGAGGACGCAGGACCCGGCATTCCGCCAGGCAACATGGAACAGGTGTTCGCTCCCTTCTTCCGCATGGAGCAGTCGCGCAACCGGGAGACCGGCGGCGTCGGGCTCGGCCTATCAATCGCCCGCGCCATCGCCCGTCACCACGGCGGCGATATCGTGCTGGAGAACCGGAGCGGGGGCCTTCGCGCTGTCATCAGGCTACCGCTCATCGACATGGCCAAGCACCTTGCCCCGGCGCCGGTGCCTGAGACGAACCCTCCGACCGGACTACGATCCTTGCCGGCTTGACCGAAACCCGTCCCGCGATCAGGACTGCCGCGCTACCGCGCCACGATTGGATCATCCCCGTCGAAACAAAGGACAAGTTACCGCCTGCATCCTCTCCTTCCCTGCCCAGCCACCGCTGTTGCTGTCGAGCGGCTGGTCCTGCCGGAAGCCTCCGGCCCGCAGCAAAACTCCTCCCCTCAACATTTCGCAGAGGCCATCCGATGAACCAATCACAAGCCAAGACACACAGCCCCCCTATGTCCGCTGGCGTTGCAACTGTGGCGACGTCCATCATGCGAGCGCGCGCATCCCTGGCTACGCTGTTGGCCGCCGGCCTGCTGTTGCCTGCCGCCGCTTCCGCGCAGCAGGCCGACGGCGAGCGGCTGTTCCGGCAGCGCTGCGGGGCGTGCCACAGTATGGAGCCTGGCCAGAACAGGGCCGGTCCGCATCTGTCTGGCGTCATCGGCCGCCTGGCCGGCAGCATCGAGGGAGCACGCTATTCAGCCGCGTTGCGAGAGTCGAACATCGTCTGGGACAGTTCGTCGCTCGACACCTTCCTCACAGCGCCGCGTCAGATGGTGCCTGGCACCCAAATGACTGTCGGCGTTTCCAATGCCGCCCAGCGCGCGGCGATCATCACCTATTTGGAAGGCGCCGGTGTGAAATGACATAGCGTGCCGCCCAACGCCATACGAGCGGCGGCCCAGCTCATGCATACCGATCGAGCCCGGCGAGGCGCGCATCTCAAGGCACTACCATGATCTTCAGTGTCTCATTGGGGGTGATGTCGGGCGCAAGGCGATCCGGCAGAACCACAGCGTCCAGGTCGTCACGGCGGCCACGCTCGTTGCGATGCTGGCCAAGGCCCATAATGACGGTTCACTCGAAAAGCAGCTGACGACCCTGTCGCGGGCGATGGCGAACTGAAGCCGGATACCGGCGCCGAGACGTTGTGCGATTACGACGCCACGCTGATGCCGCGCCCTTTCCGTCCAAGGCCGTGATGGCGTGCCGAAAAAGCGGAACGATCTTGTCATGCAGGCACTGGACGCAAGCCTATCGAAAGCGTCCTGGGGTTCGGGCTGTAACCTTTACTTGCCGGATTTCTCGTCGGCTTTCTTGGGAGTGACCGTCGCAGTCGGCGGGTCAGGCGGTCGGGTGAGGACAGCTTTCGGCGGCTCCGGGTCGGTTGCTGGCGCTTCCGGTCCCGCCTTGCCGAGCGCGACCGACATGCCGAACACCTTCCATTGCCGGTCGACGGGCGCAAACAGCAGCTCGAAATTGACCTGCATCGGCACCGAGGGAAAGAAACCGGCCATGTGCAACATGCCGTTGGGCTCGATTTGCGGCAACAATGTCAGTTGCGGCTCCAGCACCGCGACGCCGCCGAGGTCGATACCGTCTTTGCGGTGGCCTGCGAAGATCTCGGCCAGCTTGGCCGCATTGTTGGCCTGGAAGCCCGGCGCGCCGAGATCGCGCAGCACCGTGTAATTCCCGGTTTTGTTGGCGTGGTCGAGCGCCAGCAGCGAGCCGCGCACCAGGATCAGCACGCCATTGCGATCGACGTTGGCTTGCTTCGACGCTTGCGGCCTGACGGATTTCTGGGTCTTCGACGTTTGCGCCAGGGCAGGCAGGCCAAGCGCCGGAACGGCCGTCGTCAGCACCAAGGCTGCCAGCAACATTCTTCCCGCCGGCCGCATTCTCGCACCCCAACCTTTCCTGTCACGCCGGGCGACCGTCAGAACTCACCCTGCAAGCCGAAACGCAGCGCGTGGCTGTCGCTGCCGCCGTAGGAATATCCAAGGCTGACCGCGAACGGCTCGTCGAACAGGTCAAGCCGGTGCGTGAGCGAGCCGCCGAATGCCGTCTCGCCCTTGAAATGACCTAAATTCGTCGCCCAACTCGTGCGGCCCGGCGCCGACGGCATCGGCGCGTTCGCCATGGCAATCGCGGCGGCGATGCCTTGACGCGCTTCCTTGCGTGTTTCGCCAAGCTCGCTGCTCAGATCGCCGAGGCCGCCCTCCAGCGCGTCGACGCGGCCATCGAGCGAGGCGATGTTGGTCTCGTTGATCGTGGTGCGGCTGTCGAGACTGGAGATCTGCGCAGTGTGCAGGTTGAGCTAAAATGTTTCCCGACCCTGCTCACCTCGGCGAGTTCAGGGAGAACAGCGATTAATTAAGCGATTGCTAACTTTTATTCAAAGCCATTTGGCCAGATGGTCGTTCGCAAAGCCGCGGCCCGATTCGAAAGACGGCACCTAAGATGCCAGTGAGGGCGCCGCCCATCACGTCGGTGACATGGAACCAACAGGGAGCAATAGGGGAAAGGTCAGGGGGTTTCGGATGTTTCGGACGGTTCGTCTTGTCCTTTCTGATCAAGCACAGCAAGGAGTGCCCCAATGGCGCCAGGTAGGTGCGCCTCGACCTTCAAATCTAACACCTTGTGGAGGAAATGACGGGTCTCATCGGACGCAATCATGCGCCGAACAGCGTGCGCAGCCGACATCTGCCCTGATTGATAACGCTCGGCCATGATTGGAACTATCCCACTCCAGAGCGCCAAACTCGTTCAGGACAGAATGGTTCCAATCAAGGGTCACCTCGGGCGCCCTTCGCTTCAGATCAATGGCGTTCAACTCACCCCTGCTCAGTGTAGCTTCTCGATTGGTCATAGCACTTCCCTTCCACGGGATCCGGTGATTGCGCCATGGCCGCTTTCGCCTCAGCGGTTGGTTCAGCCAGCCTTACTTTGGTCAAAACGGTCGCAGCCATTAGGCGATCGAGGTTCGCTCTGGTCCGCTGAGCTATCGGCTGAATGTGTGCGGATATGAAAGGCGCGGCCAAGAAGTGATTGGCTTCACGGCGTGTCGCTTTGCGGCAGCCATCCGGGAGACGGCCGGGACTGCATCATGGCGATCAATTCGCTTCCGGCTAAGCGGAGGAAGGCGCATTCCTGAAACGCCGGCCAGCGGAGGACTGCGCTCTGTTGCGCCCGCCGGTCGCGTCGGGTGCAGTCTCGATGATCTCGCCCGCCACCACAGCGCGCACCCGCTCCAGCATCCTGGGAATATCCCGGGCAGGCAGCGGGCGGCTGAGCAGGAAGCCCTGCGCCTCCGTGCAGCCTTCTCGTCGGACGCGGTCGAGCTGCTCCACCGTCTCAACCCCTTCGGCGGTGGTCCGCATTCCGAGGCTGTTGCCTAGACCCGTGATGGCTCGGATGATGGCAACAGAACTGTCGATGCCCCCCACGTCCGTGATTAAGGATTGGTCGATCTTGATCTTGTCGAACGGGAACGAGCGCAGGTAGCTCAAGCTCGAATATCCGGTACCGAAATCGTCCATCGCGATGTGCACGCCCAGCATATGAATCTGCTGCAGCATCGCCAGCGTCGCCTGGGTGTTGGCCAGCAGCACCGTTTCGGTAATTTCAAGCTCGAGCTGGTTCGGGGGCAGTCCCGAGACATCGAGCGCCTCGACAATTGCCGAGAGCAGGCGCGAGTTGCGAAACTGCATGGGCGACAGATTGACGGCGACCTTGATGCCATCGGGCCAGCGTGCCGCATCCAGACAGGCTTGCTTGACCACCCATTCCCCGACCGGGACGATCAGGCCAATCTCCTCGGCCAGGGGAATGAACTCGGCTGGGGAGACAATGCCGCGTCTCGGGTGATGCCAGCGAAGCAGCGCCTCGAAGCAGCTAACCTCGCCACGGCCGATATTGAGGAGCGGTTGGTAGTAGATCTCGAATTGCCCGCGATCCAGCGCTTCGCGCAGATCGAGTTCGAGAAATCGCCGCGCCTGCATGCGGGCATCCATTTGCGACTCGAAGAACCTATACGTCCTGCGTCCCTCGGCCTTTGCCCGATAGAGCGCCATGTCGCCGTTCTTGAGCAACTGGTCGGTGTTCCTGCTGTCGTTGGGCGCAATCGATATGCCGACGCTGACGCTGATCACGACCCCATGACCGTCGACTACATAAGGCGCGCTGAGCGCATCGATGACCCGTTGCGCGAGGGCGGTTGCCTCGACCGGTTGACCTGCCTCCCTTTGAATGATCACGAACTCGTCGCCCCCAAGCCTGGCCACTGTGTCATCATCGCGGACCAGCCGCCTCAGCCTGGAGGCAACCTCCTTCAGAAGGGCGTCGCCGGCCGAATGCCCCAGCGTGTCGTTGACCATCTTGAAATGATCGAGATCAAGGCAAAGGAAGGCGACTTTGCCATCTCTGCGTCCCATCTCGGCGAGGGCTTCCTCGGCGCGTTCGCGGAACAATATGCGGTTTGGAAGGTCGGTAAGCCCGTCATGGCGTGCCATGTGAGAGATGCGGGCCTCGTTGCGGCGCAAGTCGGTCACGTCGTGATGGGTGGCGAGCCACCCGCCGCCCGGCAGTGGTTGGTGGATGAGGTCGATGGTCCGTCCATCATTGAACTCCACCAAGCTCTCCACGCGCTCAGCGCGGTCGATGGTCTCAGAGAGTTGTTGCAGATACTTTCCCGGGTCTTGGCCAACGTACAGCCCCGCCGAAATTCGGTACTGCATCAGATCGGCCCATTGCGTGCCTGGACGAGTCAGGGCCTCCGGTAGGTTGTAGAGATCAGCGTAACTCTGGTTGCAAAGAACCAGCTGTCGCCCGGCATCGAACATGCATAGGCCCACGGGCATGTTGGCGGCGGCGGCTGCCAGGTGCTGCCGTTCCTGTTCGGCCTCGCGGGCCAAGGCGTCACTGCGCTCCAGGCTGGCACGGTAGCCGGCAAACGCCGAGAACAATAGCCCAACCTCGTCGCGCCGATCGCTTTTCAGCGCAACGAGGGTTGAGCGGCGGTCGCCTTGCGTCAACCGGTGCATCGCCTCGCTCGCGGCGAGGATCGGCTTGCTGACATTGTGGTGAATCCAGGCGACAAGCCCGCCAAGACACGCGGCCGCAAAAACAATCGCTATCCAGGTCAGCCGCTGTGCGACGCTGTAGCTGCGATCGGCCATCGCTGCGACAGCAGTGCTGCGCTGGTTGGTGAGGGCCAGCAGGCCGTCCAGTCGCTGAGCCGCCTCGGCAACAATTGGAAGCGACACTGTCTCGAATTCTTTAAAGGCCCTCGATCGCTCTCCTGTTTCCAGGAGCGGGAAAATCGACGTCAGGGAATCTTCATAGGCCGTCCACAGATAGACAAACTGGTCGAACAGGTCCTGCTCGGCCAGCGATCCGGCACTCCTGCGGTAGGCTCGCCGACCTCGGAGTATCTCATCGCTCTCCTTCGCCATCTTGTCATTGATGCCGAGCAATTGTTGAGTATCGTCAGTGCGCATGCGCAGGGTCGCATAGAGCTGGTGTTCCGCCAGGTTGCGCTTCATCTCCTCCACGACCTGGACCTGCGGCAACCAAACCGCGGTGATCTCGCTTGTGACTTCGTTGAGAGATCGCAGCTGCGCGACTCCAAATAGCCCTACTGCCACAATGCACAGCAACGCCAAACCAAAGCCCAGCGAAAGCTTGGTCCTAACGCTAACGCCCTTCAGGTGGTTCATGTAAAACACTGGCACAATACGGCCAATCCCGCCCCACGTACGCCAATTCAACGAGAATTTAGGAGTGAATTCCTTTAATGTCGCACATGACGTATTAATTCGGGCTTAAGACGGTACTTTGTGCAATTTGCAGCCTCCTCTTAGGTGGCGGCGGGAAGACCTGCCGGCGGCCGCAACTTCTCACGCTCGGCGTGGCACTGCGGCAGGCGAGTTTCGACGCGGGCATCACGCCCGCCAACTTTCAATGCCCGTATCATCGCGCTTCGCTTTTTCTTTGGCACCGACCTGCGGCCGCGAGGACATGAAGCGGCATATGCAATTCCGTCGGCAACCGCGGAAGTTGCCGGTGGTCTTGAGCATCGAGGAGGTTTCCAACCTGCTGATGGCGGCCCCGGGCCCGGGCCTGAAGTATCGCGCGGCACTCAGCATCTCTTATTGGGTCGGCTAAGGGCTTCAGAGAATGGATTCTTTGTCATCGGCCCTCCTCGCCCCTTGACTCCAATTCTCACGCCTATAAGACATATCTTATGAATAGTATGAAGAATAAGAAATCTTTCAGCACCGCGCGCACGTCAAGAGTCACGGTGGCGGTTTCCAGCGGCTCGACGGCGCTGCATGCGACGGTCGTCGAGCAGATCGGGCTGCGCATCGTGCAGGGCGACTTCCTGCCCGGCGAGGCACTGCCCAACGCCGACGATTCCAGCCAGATGCTGGGGGTCAGCCGCACCGTGCTGCGCGAGGCGATCAAGGTGCTGGCCGGCAAGGGGCTTGTCGAATCGCGGCCGAAGACCGGCACAAGGGTGCGTCCCCGCGCCGACTGGAATTTTCTCGATCCGGACGTTCTGTCGTGGCGCTATGCCAGCGGCGTCAGTGCCGAGGACGTCCGGGCGCTGTTTGAGCTTCGGCGAGCCATCGAGCCGATGTCGGCCGCGCTTGCCGCCAAGCGCGCCACACCGGCGCAGCTTGCCGAGATCAATGCCGCGCTGGCCGAAATGGAAGCCGTGGTCGAAGACGGCGACCGCTTCGCCAAACCTGATCTTTTGTTCCATCAGACCATTCTGCGCATGACCGGCAACGAGTTGATCGGCTCGCTGGCGGCCCTGGTCGAAACCGCATTGGTGATGAGCTTTCGCCTCTCCAACGACAATCCGGAAGGGCAGCGCCATTCTTTACCGCTGCACCGGGAAGTGGCCGAAAAGATCGCATCCGGAGATGCGGCCGGCGCGCAAAATGCGCTGCTGGTGCTCATCGACAATGCCGAGGAAGACGTGCGCCGCAGCGTCGAGAACCGCAACAGGCGCCGTCAGGATCGGGAACAGACATCGTGACCGAGACCAAGCGCAAGCTGCGATCCGAGGCCTGGTTCGGCGGTGAGGGCAAGAACGCCTTCATGCACCGCAGCTGGATGAAGAACCAGGGCATCCCCGCCGACGCTTTTGACGGCCGCCCAGTGATCGGCATCTGCAACACCTGGTCGGAGCTGACCCCCTGCAATGCCCATCTCCGCGGCCTGGCAGATCACGTCAAGCGTGGGGTCTATGAAGCCGGCGGCCTGCCGCTGGAGTTCCCGGTGATGTCGCTGGGCGAGAGCAACATGCGCCCCACCGCCATGCTGTTTCGCAATCTGGTCAGTATGGATGTCGAGGAATCCATCCGCGGCAATCCGATCGACGGCGTCATCCTGCTGGTCGGTTGCGACAAGACCACGCCCGCACTGCTGATGGGCGCTGCGTCGTGCAATCTGCCGACCATCGCCGTTTCCGGCGGGCCGATGCTCAACGGCAAGTTCCGCGGACAGGATATCGGCTCGGGCACCCATGTCTGGAAATTCGCCGAGGAAGTGAAGGCCGGCCGCATGCCGGTCGCCGACTTCCTCGCCGCGGAGCAGGGACAAAGCCGGTCGGCGGGCAGTTGCATGACGATGGGCACGGCTTCGACCATGGCCAGCATGGTCGAAGCGCTCGGCATCGGCATGCCGGACAATGCCGCGATCCCGGCGGTGGATTCGCGTCGCGGCGTGCTCGCGCAGATGGCCGGACGCCAGATCGTTGATCTGGTTCGCAGGGATGTGACGATTGCGCAGATCCTCACCAGGCAAGCGTTCGAGAACGCCATTCGCGTCAACGGCGCGATCGGTGGCTCGACCAATGCGGTGTTGCATCTGATCGCCATCGCCAACCGGGTCGGTGTCGATCTCAGTCTCGATGACTGGGACCGCCTTGGTCGCGGCGTTCCGACCATTGTCGACCTGATGCCGTCGGGCCGGTTCCTGATGGAAGACTTCTACTACGCCGGGGGGCTGGCTGCGGTCATGGCGTCGCTTGATCAGGTGGGGCTTCTTAATCGCGACGCCACGACCGTCTGCGACAAGACGATCGGCGAGTTGATCGACGGCGCGCCCAACTACAACCGCGAGGTGATCCGGCCTCTGAGCCAGCCGCTGACCAAGGAGGGCGGCATCTCCATTCTGCGCGGCAATCTGGCGCCCAATGGCGCGGTCATCAAGCCGTCGGCGGCAACGCCCGAGCTGATGCAGCATCGCGGCAAGGCGGTGGTGTTCGAGAATATCGAGCACTACTACGCCCGCATCGACGATCCGGAGCTGGATATCGACGCCTCCTCGGTGATGGTGCTGAAGAATTGCGGGCCGCGCGGTTATCCCGGAATGGCCGAGGTCGGCAACATGCCCCTGCCGGCGAAGCTGCTCAAGCTGGGCATCTCCGACATGGTGCGCATTTCGGACGCGCGCATGAGCGGCACGGCCTACGGCACCGTGGTGCTGCATGTGGCGCCGGAAGCAGCCGCAGGTGGCGCGCTGGCGCTAGTGCGCGACGGTGACCTCATCGAGCTCGATGTCGCCGGCCGCCGGCTGGAGCTTTTGGTATCGGACGAAGAGCTCGCAATCCGCCGGCGTGATTGGAAGCCGCCGGCGCCGCCGGAAGGCGGCTACCAGAGCCTCTATGTCGAGCGCGTCCTACAAGCAGACAAGGGCTGCGATTTCGACTTTCTCGTCGGCCGGCGCGATGCCGGCATTCCTCGGCATTCGCACTAGAGAGGCGCGCGATGACGGATGAAATCGGCTACGCGGTCTATCCAAGCCTTAAGGGCCGCAGTGTCTTCATAACCGGCGGCGGCAGCGGCATCGGCGAAAGCCTGGTGCGCCATTTCTGCGCGCAAGGCAGCCGTGTTGCCTTTGTCGATCTGGCCGAGGAACCGTCCCGGAGCCTGGTCGACGCGATCGCAGCCGAGGGACATCGCGCGCCACTGTTCATTCCCTGCGACTTGCGCAACGTCGAAGAGTTGCAGGCAGCCACGGTGCAGGCGATGCGGCACAACGGCCCCATCCAGGCGCTGTGCAACAATGCCGGCAATGACGACCGTCACCAGACCAAGGACGTGACGGTTGCCTATTGGGACGACCGCATGGCGGTCAATCTGCGCCACCAGTTCTTCGCCGCGCAGGCTGTGCGTGCACAGATGAGCACGCTTGGCGGCGGCTCGATCATCAATTTCGGCTCCATCACCTGGATGGTCGGCGATCCGGATTGCCCGGCCTATGTCACCGCCAAAGCCGCCGTTTACGGCATGACGCGGGCGCTGGCCCGCGAACTCGGCCCCGAGCGCATCCGCGTCAACTGCATGGTGCCGGGCTGGGTGATGACAGAGCGCCAGATGCGGCTGTGGCTGAACCCGGCCGGCGAACGGCAGATCGCTGAAAGGCAGTGCCTGCCCGATCGGCTGCAGCCGTCCGATATCGCGCGCATGGCGCTGTTCCTCGCCGCCGACGACAGCCGCATGTGCACAAGCCAGCAGTTCATCGTCGATGCGGGCTGGGTGTGACCGGTACCGCTTCAAAGGAAGAAGGTTAGTTCATGCGTCTTGTTCAGTTCAAAATGGCCGACGGCAGCAGACGGGTTGGCCGTGTCTCCGATGACGGCAATCATCTGCACCCGCTGGAAAAGACCAGCACCATGCTGGAACTGGCCGAAGCGGCGATCGCCGAGGGCGCGTCCATCGCCTCGCTGGTCGAGAAGCGGACCGGCACGGTGAAAATCGATTACGACCAGCTGTTGCGCGATGGCCAGGTGCTGGCCCCGGTCGACCATCCGGAGCCGGCGCGCTTCCTGGTCACCGGCACGGGCCTGACCCATACGGGAAGTGCGGCCGCACGCGACAAGATGCATGTGCTGACCCATGGCGAGGATGCGGAGGAATCGGATTCGCTGAAGATCTTTCGCATGGGCCTGGACGGCGGCAAGCCCGCCGCCGGGCAGATCGGAATCCAGCCCGAATGGTTCTTCAAGGGCGTCGGCACCTGTGTCGTGCCGCCAGGTGCGCCGCTGCCGATGCCGGCCTTCGCGCGCGCCGGGGCCGAAGAAGCCGAAATCGTCGGCCTCTATCTCAATGGGCCGGATGGCCGCCCCTACCGCATCGGCTATGCGCTCGGAAACGAATATTCCGACCATGTCACGGAAGCCGAGAATTACCTCTATCTCGCCCATTCCAAGCTGCGCTCCTGCTCGATCGGGCCGGAGCTGCTGATCGGCGACCTGCCCGACGAAGTGCGCGGCCATTCCCGCATCCTGCGCGACGGCACCGTCATCTGGGAGCAGTTCCTGTCGGGCGAGGCGCACATGTCGCATTCGATCGCCAATCTAGAACACTTCCATTTCCGCTACCCGATGCACCGCAGGGCGGGCGACCTGCATGCCTATTTCTTCGGCGCGGCGGTGATGAGCTACGCCTCCGGCGTCGAGACGGCTTCCGGCGACGAATATGAAATCCAGGCACAGACATTCGGCAAGCCACTGCGCAACCGGATGGTGTCGGTGCCGGACGAGGGACTGGTCGCGGTCACCCAGCTGTGACGGCGAAAGTCCGGAAATAGCGGTCCACCAGAACGACAATGGGAGATTGAAAATGGGACTGAAAAAACTGTTTCTAAGACTAGCGACAATCGGGGTCGGCATCGGCCTGATGACATCGGCGGCGCTTGCCGCGAACCTGCGGGTTCTGGCCTGGGACGGCTATGCCGATCCCGATTGGGTCAAGGACTTCACCGCCGCGACCGGCATCGGCGTCGATGTCGTCTTCATCGGCAGCGATGATGAGATCTGGGCCAAGATCAAGGGCAGCGAAGGCCAGGATTTTGACGTCTTCGCCGTCAACACCGCCCAGTTGCAGCGTTACATCAAGGCCGACCTGGTGTCGCCAATCGACGTGACGAAGCTGCCTAACCAGAAGGAAGTGTTGCCGCGCTTCCGTGATCTGTCTCAAGTCAGCGGCGACACCAAGGACGGCAAGGTCTACGGCATTCCGTTCTGCTTCGATTCCATCGGGCTGATCTACGACACCGACAAGGTCAAGCCGGCGCCGACCTCGATGTCGGTTCTGTGGGACCCGGCCTACAAGGGCAAGGTGCTGGCCTACGACAATGGCGAGCACAATTTCTCGTTCACCGCACTGACGCTCGGCTACAAGGATCCGTTCAATCTCAATGAGGAGCAGATGGCGGCGGTCAAGGCCAAGCTGGTTGAGCTCAAGCGCAACGTGCTTAGCTTCTATACCACCGCCGACGAGGCGCAGCAGATCTACCAGAACAATGACGTGGCCCTGATCTGGGCCAATTACGGCCAGCAGCAGGTCAAGGCGCTGCAGAAGATCGGCGCCCATGTCGCCTACGTCAATCCAAGCGAGGGCGCGCTCGCCTGGCTCGACAACTGGGTCATTTCCAAGGGCGTCCGCGACAATGCGGCGGCCGAGAAATGGATCGATTTCATGCTGAGCAAGAAGGTCAGCGGCGCGCTTTCCGAGCGCACCGGCTTCGGCAACACCGTGGTCGAGTCGAGCAGCGCCGGCGGCAACGATAAGCTGGTCTGGCTCAACAATGTCGAGGACCCGCTCAAGCGGTCGGACATGTGGAATGAGGTCAAGGCGACGCCTTGATCTTCTCCAGCAATACTTCGAAGGATCCGGCGGTCCGGAGGTTCCGGACCGCCGAAGCGTATGCGAGAGTATTTCATGAACCAGAACGCCGACCTGCTGACGCTGCGGTCCGTCTCGAAATCCTACGGCACGGTCCCCGTGCTGCACGACATCGACCTATCGATCCGCGACGGTGAGTTCCTCACCGTGCTCGGGCCTTCGGGCTCCGGCAAGACCACGGTGTTGCGGCTGATCGGCGGGCTGGAGCCGCTAACATCTGGCGAGATCCGTCTGGACGGCCAAGACATCAGCCGCATGCCGATCAACCAGCGACCGTTCAACACCGTATTTCAGGACTATGCGCTGTTTCCGCACCTGACCGTTTCCGGCAATGTCGGCTACGGGCTTTCGGTTCGCCATATCCAACGCAAGGAGATTGCGCGTCGGGTCGCGGAGGCGCTTGACCTGGTCCAGCTCGGGCGTTTCACTGACCGCTTTCCCGCACAGCTCTCCGGCGGCCAGCGCCAGCGCGTCGCGCTCGCCCGTGCACTGATCTGCCAGCCGCGCCTGATCCTG
The DNA here is from genome assembly GCF_040323315.1 of Mesorhizobium sp. M0047. Classification (NCBI taxonomy): domain Bacteria; kingdom Pseudomonadati; phylum Pseudomonadota; class Alphaproteobacteria; order Hyphomicrobiales; family Phyllobacteriaceae; genus Mesorhizobium; species Mesorhizobium sp. M0047. The sequence continues at coordinate 36,383 of NZ_JAMYUW010000045.1, forward strand.
CTCGACGAGCCACTGGCCGCACTCGACCTCGAACTGCGCCGGCAGATGCAGGTGTTCCTGAAATCCATCCAGCGCGAAATCAAGACCACCTTCCTGTTCGTCACTCACGACCAGGAAGAAGCCATCGGCATGGCCGATCGGATCTGCGTCATGGAAGCCGGCCATATCCGCCAGCTCGGCACACCGCATGAGCTTTACTACAAGCCGAATTGCGAGTTCGTCGCGCGCTTCTTCGGCGAGAACAATCTGGTGGCCGGAAAACTTGGGGCCGTCCAGGGCGAGCTGCGGTCGATCGAGACGGCGCTTGGCCGACTGGTTTGTTCGATCAGGAACCAGCCTTATTTGAAAGCAGCAGCGGATGGTGCCAGCGCCTACGCGGCATTCCGTCCCGAGGCCTTGCATCTTGCGGACGCGAAGGACACCGACAACCGCTTTTCCGGCACGACCTCCGACATGGCCTTCGCCGGCTCATCCACGGTCGTCACCATCGCGGCCGGCGCCGACGATGCTGCGCAACACTTGCGGCTGCGCGTGCCGAGTCGGGTCGACGGCAGCACCCTGAAACCCGGCGAGGTTGTATCGCTTTCGTTTGCGCCGCTTGAAGGCCATCTGGTGCTGGCATGAGCGAAGCCGGCTCGACACAGCCTGCCGAAAGGCGATGGTCACTGCTGGTGACAGTGCTGGCATTTGCCTTGCCCGTGGTCTTCGTCCTGGTGCCGCTGGCAATCTTCCTCGGCTACAGCTTCTTCAGCGTCGACCAGGGCACGATCGTCTACGGGTTGTCACTTGGCAACTATGTCAGGTTCTTCACCGATCCGATCTTTCTCCCGGTGTTCTGGAATACCATCGTTCTGTGCGTCTCGGTGGCCGTCATCTGCATCCTGCTCGCCTATCCCGCCGCCTATTTCCTGACGACGCTGAAGGGGCGCTGGCGCTATGCCTTGCTGATGCTGCTGCTGGTGCCGCTGCTGATGAGCTACGTCATCAAGATCTATGCGATCCGCAGCATCCTCGGCCTCAACGGTTTTCTCAATAAGGCGCTGGTGGCGCTCGGCATCCTGCAGGAACCGTCGACGCTTTTCGTGTTCAACATGAATGCCATCCTGCTGACGCTGACACTTCTTCTGATTCCCTTCGCCATCCTGCCGATCTTCCTGTCGCTGGAACGGATTCCGCAGGTCCTGTTGCGCGCGTCCGACGATCTCGGCGCGAGCGGCCTGCAGACATTCCTGCGCATCACCTTGCCGCTGAGCCTGCCCGGCGTCGCTTCGGCGGCGAGCTTCGTCTTCGTGCTGGCGATCGGCGATTTCCTGACGCCGCAGATGGTCGGCGGGATCAGCGGCTTCACCTTCGGCCGCATCCTCTACAGCCAGTTCGGCACGGCTTATAACTGGCCGTTCGGCGCCGCACTGTCGGTGGCGCTGGCAGTCGTGGTGATCGCGGCAATCCTCGTCGGCGAACGCTTCGGGCGCCACCGGGGGATTTCGATATGAGCGCCCTGCCCCGGTTGTCCACCATGTTTCTGGCTGCGATCACGACACTGGTTGCGGTGTTGCTCTACAGCCCCCTGTTCGTGCCAATCGTGTCTTCATTCTTCACCATTGCGCACGGCAATGTCGACTGGTCGTCGCCAACCCTCTCGACCTATGTCGCGCTGGCCGAAAATCACGACATATTGGCCGCCTTGCGCACCACGCTGATTGTCGGTGTCTGCACTGTCATCCTGTCGGTGGTCAGCGGAACGCTGCTGGCGCTCTACTATCACGGCCGGCGTTCCGGGCGTTCGATCCTGCAGTTCATAATCTTCCTGCCATTCCTGATGCCGCCGATCATCAGCGGTCTGGCGCTGCTGATTTTCTTCCGCGAAATCGGCCTCGAACGGTCCCTTTTTACGGTCGTCATCGGGCACACGGTCTTCGTGCTGGCGATCGTCTACCGCACGGTGCTGATGCGGCTGCAGTCGATGAGCCGCACGCTGGTCGAAGCGTCCTACGATCTCGGCGCCACGGGCTGGCAGACGTTCTGGCGCATCATCCTGCCGAACCTATCGAGCGCCATGGTCGGCGGCGCCATCCTGGCCTTCGCGCTGTCGTTCGACGAGACGATGATCACCATCCTGGTCACCGGCACGCAGAGCACGCTGCCGGTGAGGCTTTGGGCGATGATGCGGCTTGGCTTCTCACCCGACATCAATGCGCTGGTGGCGCTGATCCTGATGTTCACCGTGCTGCTCTGCGTGCTTGCCGCCCGCTTTCTTATTCCGAGGCAGGTCGCGACGGAACGGACTTGAGTTACAGGGCAATTGTCATCGTTAGAAGGCAGTGGGGTTGAGGTCGAAGGCCCGTCCCGGATTGAGGATGTTTCTGGGGTCAAGTGCCGTCTTCAGCCGCCGCATCGTCGCGATCTCGGCGTCGCTGCGGACCAGATGCAGCCACTTCTTCTTGTCGAGGCCGATACCATGTTCGGCCGAAACGCCGCCGCCGGCCGCCGCGACGCCGCGATAGACGATGTCATACGCCGCCGCAGGATCGACCGTGCGTACCTGATAGTGCAGATTGCCGTCTCCGAAATGGCCGAAGACATAGATGTCGGCGCCGGGGTCGACGGCATGGATGGCGGCGTCCGCCGCTTGCAGGAACGCTCCCATGCGCGCGAGCGGAATGCTGATGTCGACGCCGATCAGACCCTTGATCGAAAACAGGATGCGATTGGCGTCTTCGCGCACGTCCCAAAGGGCTCGGAATTCGCGCGACGACTGCGAGACGACGACATCGTCGATGACGCCGTCCTCGACCGCTTGCATCAGCACTTCGGCGAAGCGCTCGCCGTCGCGCTCGGGCTCGCTGCCCTGCATCTCGGCCAGCACATAAACAGGCGAGCCCGCGGGCAGCGGCGCCCGCATGGCCATGCTGGCGACCATGACGTCATAGAGCGGCGCGAAATTGACCTCATAGGCGGACAGCAGTGGGCCGAGCTTTTGCCGCAGCAGCCCAAGCAGCGCGATCCCCGCATCGAGCGAGGAGAGCGCGCAGAAGGCGTTCACCTCGGACGCGGGCTTCGGATGCAGCCTGAGCGCGGCGCGGGTGACAACACCGAGAGTTCCTTCCGTGCCGATGAAGAGCTGGCTGAGGTCGTAGCCGGAATTGTCCTTGGGCAGACCTTTCAGCGAAGTCAGCACGCTGCCATCGGCAAGGACGGCTTCCAGCCCCAGAACCTGCGCCCGGTACATGCCATAGCGCAGCACGCGGATGCCGCCGGCATTGGTGGCGACATTGCCGCCGATCGTTGCGGAGCCCCGCGCACCGATATCGACGCCGAACATCAGCCCGGCGCTATCGGCTGCCTCCTGCAGCGCCTGCAGCGTCGCGCCCGCTTCGGCGACGATGCTGGCAGCCTGGCGATCCGGCACTGCGAGCCCGGTCATGCGCTCCAGCGAGAGCACGATTTCGCCTGGCTGGACACGCGCCGCGCCCGTCAGCCCCGTGAGCCCGCCCTGCACGACAACCGGCTGGCCGAGATCGTTGCATGCGGCGAGTGCCGTCGCGCCCCCCAAGGTGTAGCGCGGGCGCAGCACCGCTTCAGGAAGCGCGCCGAGCTTGCCGTCGGGATCATCGCGATAGCGCTGGTTCACATCTGCGCCGGCGAGCACGCCGCCCGCACCCAGCCGATTGTCGATAGCGGATAGAAGCTGTTGGGTTTCGGGCGACATCGGCCAATCCTAACCCATGATCGCTGGCCGGTCGAACCCTTGTCCGTGCATGCGCCGCTTGACCATCCGTGGACAATGCGGACAGGGCCGACCGTCCGGCATCGATCGCGATGAGGTCGGATCGACGCCGGACGAAAAGTCATTCTACTGAAGCTTGGCCTGCAGCGCGTTGACATCGTCGGTGGTCATTTCGCCATCGGTGGTCACCTTGCCGTCGACGATCTTCCACAGCCGGAACGGACCGGTGATGTCGCCAAATTTGTCAAAGGCGACCGGGCCGATGACACCCTCATAGCGGATCGGCTTGCCGTCCTTGATCAGGCCGAGCGCCTTGGCGAACTCTTCCTTGCCGGCAAAGATCGGCGCGCCGGCCGGATCGACGGCCTTGTACATCGCGTCCTTGATCTTGGCCGGATCCTCGGAGCCAGCAATGGCGATGGCGAGACCAACGATGGCGCCGGCATCGTAGGAGCGGTCGGCCGCCGGGTTGGACGGTTCGATGCCGGAAAATTCCTTGTAGTTCTTGGTGAAATACTCCGTCGAGGCGGTCGGGCTGGTGCCGGAGGATGTGCCGTAAGCTTCCTTCAGGTAATCGGCGCCGACGGACTCGATGAAGTCCGGGCTGTTCATGCCGTCATTGAGCAGGAATTTCTGCACCCCGCCTTGCGAAATCCAGGTCCGGGCAACCGTTGCGCCGTCGACCGGCGTGCTGACTAGATAAAGGCCGTCCGGTTCACCAGCCATTGCCGCCGTGACTTCCGAGGCATAACTCGACTGCTTTTCATTGTAGGGCGTGTCGGAAACGATGGTGCCGCCGAGCGCTTTATAGGCGCGCGAGAACTCGGCCACCATGTTGACGCCGAAGTCGTTGTTGACGTGGATGACCGACAGCTTCTTGAAGCCCTTGTCTATGGCGTATTTGGCGGCGGCGACGCCCTGCAGCGCATCCGAGGTGATGGTGCGGAAGAAGATGCCGTTGGTCTTGCCGTCGCGGCCGAGCGCAGTCAGCGTCGGCGAGGATGACGCCGGCGACACCTGGACGATCTTGGCCGGTGCGGTGACCGAGGTCAGGATCGGGATCGACACCGAGGAAATGATGCCGCCGATGATGACCGGCACCTTCTTGACCTGAACCAGCTGGGTGGCGGCGTCGACCGCGATGTTGCCCTGGCTCTGGCTGTCGCGCGTGTCGGTTGCCAGATCGCAGCCGCGCACGCCGCCGGCGTCGTTGATGTCGCGGAAGGCCATCTCCACCGACTTGGCGCCGGCTTGGCCGTATTCGCCGGCCGGGCCGGTCAGTTCCATGACAAGGCCAACGGTGATCTTGCAGTCGGCGGCCTGTGCCGCACCCGCCATCGTCACAAGAGCAAGTGCTGTGGTGAGTTGGAGTATCGTCTTTGTCATTGTTGTTCCCCTTTCGTTACTCAACTGTATTTGATCTCTGGAGCCTGTTCAGCGTTCCGGCACCTGCAGCCAGGTTTCATGCAGATGCCGCCATTCGACGCCGTTGGGCGCCGATGAACTGGTGGTGAAGACGGCGCTCGACTGGCGGCGGCTGTGCTTGCCGCCGCGCAGCTGGGCCTCGACGTAAAGGACGACGATGGTATCGGCGTCCTGCCAGCCGGGCCGGATGTCGTCGATCGAAATGGCAAAACCGTCGTCGCAAGAGGCGCGGCTTGTACGGACATGATCGACGACCGCGTCCCGATCCAGGACCTGGCCGTCCGGCGCCACCATGCTGAAGTCTTCGCCCATGGCGCGTTCGAAGCGGCCGAAGTCTGCCGTGTTGGCTCGCGCGGCAACGAACCAGTCGACGAAGAAGCGATGCAGGTCGATAACCTCGGCGCTGGCGCGTGAAAATAGGGAGCGCTCGCCGCTCATTTCTTCCCCGCATTGAGGTTGTAGTGCATGATCGAGCCGTGACGGCCGTGACGGTCGCGCTCCAGCGTGTAGACATCACCCTCAAGGCCAGTGCCTTGCGCGATGACGGCTGCAATCCGCGCCCGATCCTCGGCATCGAGCGCGATATCCATGATTTTGGCGTTGGCGAGCGCATGCGCCTGGTTACGAGCGCCGACGATGACAGCGGCGACTTGCGGCTGTTCGAGCACCCAGGCGCTGGCGATGGTGGCGATGTCGACGCCGCGGCGATCGCCAACGGCCTTCAGCGCCTGAAGCAGCTCCTGTAACAGGTCCCAGCCGCCGAAATCATCGATGATGAGTTTGTATTTGACCAGGGAACGGTTTTCGAGCGGCGTGGCGGGCTCGGCCACGCCAAGCCATTTGTCGCTGAGGAAACCACCAGCGACTGAGCCATAGCAGAGGAAGCTGACGCCGTTCTTCGAAGCGACTGCCGCCAGGCTCTTGCTCGGCCGCTGGTCGAGCACCGAGTATTGCAGTTGCTGGCTGACCAGCGGGATGCCGGCGGCGAGGATTTCGGCCAGCCGCGGCGTGTCGAAATTGGTGGTGCCGAGATTGCGCACCTTGCCTTCCAACCGGAGTTCATCGAGCCAGCCCATCGCATCGACATAGCGAGGTTGCGCATAGTCCCACCAGTGGAACTGCACGAGGTCGAGCCGCTCGGTCTTCAGCCGCCGCAGCGACTGGTCGACGATGCCCCTGATATAGTCGCGGCTTATGCTGGCCAGTCGTTCAAGGTCGGGCACCAGCTTGGTGTGCACCTTCATCCTGGCGGCAACATCGAGACCGCGCTCGCTGGCCAGCCGCAGGCGCGCGGCACCGATCAGCTCTTCGACGCCGGTGTAGATGTCGGCGCAATCATAGGTCCAGATGCCGGCGTCGAAGGTTGCGATCAGATCGGCCACCGCTTGGCTGCGGTCGACAGCGCCGTGGCCGCCGGCCAGCTGCCAGCCGCCACGAATGACGCGCGATATCATGTAGCCGGGGCCGAGTTCGAAGGTTTTGGTGGTCATGTCAGGTCATTCTCTTTCGGCAGCGGCACGGCCGTGGTTTCGGCATGGTTGAACCGCCGCTTGCCCATCCTGACGATCCGCAATCGGCTGGCGCAATTGGGATCGGGACAAGCGATCTCGGCGTCCGAGGTCATCCAGTCGTTCCTGTCCGTCGGGCGCTGCTTCGCCGCCAGCAGCGGCAGCACGGCGGCGAGCGAATAAATCGAGAAACTTTGCCCTGCCGGCATCGACAGCATCTCGCCCTTGAGCTCGAAATAGTCGCCAGCCTTGGCACCGCAGTAGATCGGTTTTCCCTCGGGGATGACCGCCTCGACGCGAAGATCGAACAGCTCGAAACTGTCGTCAGCCATTTCAGGCCTCCACCAGGCTGAAAGTGATGTCACAGGCGCCATTGCGGCGGATAACACCGCATGCGGCGGCGAACTGTTCGCGCTCCTTAGGCGGCACCTGCGCCACCACGCTGCCGGCCAGCCAGCCGATCGGAAACAGCAGCCGCGCCCCCTGCCCGTAATAGAGGCCGATATCGAAGATCGCATTGGGGTTGCCGCCCCACATGCGTGGCGGCACATAGGACAGGACGATATCACCCGGCTGCGGGTTCAGCGTCGCGTTCTCGGCCGGCAACGACCTGGCATAGGCCTGGCCCTCGAGATCGGCTGCTGGAACCGGACAGGAGATTTCCGGCCCCGTCCACATCGCATGGATGCCCGGAACGACGCGTGGCATGCCTAGATATTCCGATAGGAAGGCGGCGTTTTCCGGTGCCTTCTCGGGCAGCAGCAGCGCCGTGACGGAAAGCTGCGAGCGCGGCTCGGTGATTCTGATGGCGGTCATGTCTGGTCTTTCGCGGCGGCAGCTTGCAGCTTGCTGCACAGGAACGTGAAGGGTCGACTGATGTCGGCGACCAGCGACTCGCGCGCCGCTTGCGCGTCCTGCGTGGTCAGCGCCGTGACGATGCGGCGGTGATACTGGGCGGTGTCGACCTCGCCGGCCTCCGAGAAGGCGTAGATTGCGACACGGATGCAGGGGCCAGATTGCAGCCACAGGCTCTCGATCATCGGGATCAGCACGGCCGAGCCGCAGGAGCGGTAGATCTCGAAATGAAAGCTCTGGTTGAGCGTCACTTCGCGATCGACGTCCTTCTTGTGTTTCAATGCCCGCATCTCGTCCCATTCACCGAGAATGGTTTCGATGGTGGCGATCTGGCGCGGGCCCATGCGGGGCGCGGCCAGCGCGATCGCCTCGCCCTCGATCAGGATGCGGGCACGCAAGAGATCGTCGAGGCGTTCCAGGGTGATCGGCGGCACGCGCACCGAACGGTTGGGCAGCGCCTCCAGCGCCTTTTCCGTGATCAGCCGGCCGAGCGCCTCGCGCACCGGCATGGTCGAGGTGACCAGCGCATCGGCCAGGCCACGGATGGTCAACACCTGGCTCGGCTCGAACAGGCCGCCGATCAGGGCGCGGCGCAATTCGGAGTAGACGCGGTCCTGCACGGTCTCGCGGCCGACCGGCGCAAGCTGGGCCGCGATCGCCTCGTTGCTCTTTTCGATGGCAGCCTTTTGCATGGAATTCCGTTCTCGGCCGGTTTTCGGCTTGCGGACGAAATTAAAGCCGAATAGCGTGATCAAAGCAAGTGTGATCACAAATCATAATCAGGAGACGGCAACGATCGTCTTCGGCCAGAGGGTTTGATGAGCGAGGCAGCCAAACGGCAAGGGGAAACCCGCGCGCCGGTTCTGACGGCAAGGAATGTCGTCAGGCGGTTCGGCGGCCTTGTCGCCGTCAACGATGTCTCGTTCGACGTCCGGGCTGGAGAAATCCTCGGCCTGATCGGCCCCAACGGCGCCGGCAAGACGACGATGTTCGATCTGCTCGCCGGCAGCATATTGCCGACCAGCGGCGAGATCCTTCTCAATGGCACGCCTGTCTCGGGCGAAGCCGCACATCTGCGCATCGGTCGTGGCCTTGGCCGCACCTTCCAGATCCCGCGCCCGCTGCCCAATCTGACACTGATCGAAAACATCATGCTGGCGGCACAGGGTCAGGCCGGCGAAAGGCTGCTCGCCAATTTCGTGACGCCATGGCGCGTCGCCGCGCAGGAAAGAGCCGCCAGGACAAAGGCGCTCGAACTGCTGGAACTGGTCACCCTCACCCATCTCGCGCATGAGCCGGCGCGCGTGCTTTCCGGCGGCCAGCGCAAGCTACTCGAACTCGCCCGCGTCATGATGGCAGACCCGGCGATCATCCTGCTCGACGAGCCGGCAGCCGGCGTCAATGCAACGCTGCTCGAAGTCATCATCGACCGCATCCGCGACATCAATGCGCGAGGCATCACCTTCCTGCTGATCGAGCACAACATCGACATGGTGACGCGGCTCTGCCATCGCGTTCTCGTCATGGCGAGCGGCCAATTGCTCAGCGAAGGCACGGCCGAACAGGTCGCACGCGACCCGCGCGTCGTCGAGGCCTATCTCGGAGGCGCGGCATGAGCGAGACCGTCCTTGATGTCCGTGATCTCGAAGCCGGCTATGAACCCGGCGTGCCGATCGTGCGTGGCGCCTCGATCACCGTCGGCAAGGGCGAGATCGTCGTCGTGCTCGGCCCCAACGGAGCCGGCAAGTCGAGCTTCATCAAGGCTATCGCCGGCCTCGTCCCGATCAGCCGTGGCACGGTGCTTCTGGACGGCAATGACATCACTGCCGCGCCCGCGCACACCATGGTGCGGCTAGGCCTAGCCTTCGTGCCGCAGACCGAAAACATCTTTCCTCTCATGTCGGTCGAGGGCAATCTGAAAGTCGCATGCGGCATCCTCGAACGGCGCGAGATTCCTGCGCGCATCGAGGAGATGTATGTGGCGTTTCCCGACCTCGTCCGCCAGCGGCGAACCGCCGCCGGCAACCTGTCGGGCGGGCAACGGCAGATGCTGGCCGTCGCACGGGCGCTGATCGTCCACCCCAAGGTGCTGGTGCTCGACGAACCGTCGGCCGGCCTGTCGCCGAAATTCGTCTCGATGGTGTTCGAGATGCTGGCCGGCATCCGCAAATCCGGCGTCACCATCCTGCTGGTCGAACAGAATGCAAAGGCAGCGCTTGCCATCGGCGACCGCGCCTATGTGCTGGTCGAAGGCAAGGATCGGCACGAGGGCGTCGCCGCCGAACTGTGGAACGATCCGGTCGTCGCCGAACTCTATCTCGGCCAGCGCCCCCGTAAGCCCGATACGGGAGGTGGGGCATGAGCCTGCAATTCATCGTCGATGGGCTGCTGACAGGTTCGATGATCGGCCTTGGCGCCATCGGCGTGACGCTCACCTATTCGATCCTGCGCTTCTCGAACTTCGCCCATGGCGACTTCATGGCCTGGGGCACCTATGCGACGCTGGCCGTCGTCAGCGCCATCGGCGCGATGGCCGGTAAGGTGGCACCCATTGCTCCCCTCTCCTTCGGCTGGCCGCTGATTGTCGCATTGGTCGTCGGCATGGCCTTCACCGCCCTGTTGGCGCTGCTGCTCGACAAGGTGCTGTTCGCGCGGCTGCGCTCACAAGGCCAGGCGATCATCGTGGTGATGGCGAGCTTCGGCGCGTCGATGGCGCTGCGCAGCCTACTCGAATTCACCTTCACCTCGCGGCCGACCTATTTCAGCCGCGCCATTCAGATCGCCATGCCGATCGGCTTCGGCATCCGCATCACGCCCGACCAGATCGCCTTGCTGCTGCTGACCGCCGTGCTGGTGCTCGGCGTGCATCTGTTGATGACGCGCACGCAGACCGGCCGCTCGATGCAGGCCCTGAGCCAGAACGCAGCGCTGGCCCGCATCGTCGGCATCGACGTCGCCAGCGTGGTGCGCGTCACCTGGGTCATCGGCGGGGCGCTCGCCTGCGTGGCCGGCGTGATGATCGGCATTCTGGTGCAGATCCGCCCGTTCATGGGCTTCGACATGCTGCTGCCGATGTTCGCCGCCGCCATTCTCGGCGGCATCGGCAGCATCCCCGGCGCCGTGCTCGGCGGCCTGATCATCGGGCTCGCCGAAGCCGGTGCCGTGCAATTGATCGGCGCCGAGTGGCGCGCCGCGGTCTCCTTCATCATCCTGATGGCGGTGCTGTTCGTGCGGCCGATCGGCCTGTTTGGTGTGAGGGAACGCTGATGGACCTGCTTGGCTACGGCGCCTTCTTCCTGACCACCGCGCTGATCTTCTCGCTGGTCACGCTGGGGCTCAATTTGCAGTGGGGCCTGACCGGCCTGTTCAATGTCGGCCTCGCCGGCTTCGTCGCCATCGGCGCCTATACATCCGCGCTGCTCACGACACCTGATGACGCTGCGCGGCTCGGCGGCTTCGGCCTGCCTATTCTTGTCGGCTGGCTCGGCGCCATGGTCGTCGGCGGCATCGCCGCGGCCCTTACCGGCATGGCGACGCTGCGGCTGCGATCCGACTATCTGGCGATCACCACGTTCGGCGTCGCCGTGGTGGTGCAACTGGTCGCGCTCAACGCGCAGAAGCTGACCGGCGGACCGTTCGGCATCGGTTTCATCCCGCGTCCTTTCGGCAGCCTCGCGGAGACGCCTCTGCTATTCAACCTGTCGAACCTTGCCGTCGTTTCGGTGGTGACGCTGATCGCCTATCTCGCTCTGGAGCATCTGTCGCGCAGCCCCTGGGGGCGCGTGCTGAAAGCGCTGCGCGAGGACGAACGGGCAGCGATTTCGTTGGGCAAGAGCGCGCGTTTCTACCGCGTCCAGGCCTTTGCCGTCGGCGGCGCCATCATGGCGTTGGCCGGCGCGCTGCAGGCGCACTTCACCGGCTTCATCGCGCCGGACAATTACCTGCCGATCCTGACTTTCCAGGTCTGGGTGATGCTGATCGTCGGCGGCTCGGGCAGCAATCTCGGCGCCGTCATCGGCAGCATCCTGGTGTGGGCGATATGGGCCGGATCGGGCACGTTGACCAGCATCCTGTTCCCGCCGGAACAGCAGGCGCGCGCCGCCGCACTGCAGATCGCCGCCATCGGCGTCATGCTCTGCGTCATCCTGCTGATCCGGCCGAACGGCCTGTTCGGCGACAGGCCGCGGCGGCGATGGTTCGGCAAGTGGGTGAAGATCGCTCAAGCCAAGAACAGTTCCGGGTCATGAACGCCGTGCCTCGGCAGGAAACGCATAGCGCTTCGCTCTGGCATGCGGTCAGCCGCAATCGCCGCGAGCGGCCCGCGCTGCAAGGCGGGCTCGATGTCCACCTCGCCATTGTCGGCGGCGGTTTTTCCGGTCTATCGACCGCGTTGCACGCGGCCGGGAAAGGGCTTTCCGTCGCCGTTCTCGAAGCCGAATTCATCGCCTGGGGCGCGACCGGCAGGAATGCAGGCTTCGTCGTGCCGAACTTCGCCAAGATGGACCCGACCGACATACTGGCCCATCTCGGGCCTTCACGTGGCGAAAGGCTGATCGATTTCGCTGCCGGCAGCGCCGACCTCGTCTTCGATCTGATTCGGCGGCACGGCATAAACTGCGACGCCTTGCAGAACGGATGGATTCAGCCGGCGCATTCGCTCGCCGCGTTCGAGAAGGTCAAATCACGCGCCGGGCAATGGGCTCAACGTGGCCGGCCGGCAGTCACATTGGATCGGCAGGAGGTCGAGGCGCTGACGGGCGTGCCAGGCTATGTCGGCGGCTGGATGGATCGTTCTGGCGGCGTACTCAATCCGGTCGAATACGCGCACGGGCTCGCCGATGCGGCGGAGAAAGCCGGCGCGAAGATCTTCGAGCGGACGCGCGTCACCTCGGTTGATGGCATAGCCGATGATTGGATGCTGAAAACGCCTTCGGGATCGGTACGCGCTGCCAAGGTGTTGATCGCCACCAACGCCTATGGCTGGTCCCTCAATCCGTCATTGCAGCGAACCTATTTCCCGCTGAAAGTCTTCCAGGTCGCCACGGCGCCGCTGTCGCGCGAAGTCCGCAGCCGGTTGCTTCCCGGCGGGCAAGGTGTCGGCGACACCAGGCGCAATCTGTTCACCTTCCGCTTCGACGCCGAAAACCGGCTAATCAGCGGCGGTATGCATATTCTTGGCGCCGGCGCCGAGAGCCGCGTGCCGCAGACGATCTGGCGGCGGCTTGGCCGGCATCTCGACTTGCCTGACCTGCCGCCACTTGCCTACAGCTGGTCCGGAATGGCTGCCGTCGAACCGGATTTCCTGCCGCATCTGATCGACCTCGGGTCGGGCCTGATCGCCGGTCGTGCCTGCAACGGCCGCGGCATCGCCATGACCACGACGATGGGCAAGGCGCTGGCAGATTGGGCCGCGGGAACCCACGCCCGCGACCTGCCGCTGCCCTTTGTGGCGCCAGCACCGATCCCGTTCCATGCGATACTGCGGCATGCGCCGAATATTTTGCTCGGCTGGAGCATGCTGCGCGACCGGTTGGACAATGCGAATCTGGTTCTTCGAGCGTGAGCGCTTCGAGGAGGAATATGCCCGCCGCGCAACGAGTGGTTATCGGTAAGTCGGAGGATCGTCAGTTTAATTTGTTTGCTGCGGTCATCAGCGTCCGGAGGACTGGGGACGGCGAGCGACTCTGCCCACATTAGATTCTGAACAGGCGCCTCATCGCCGCAATATCGGACGGCGATCTCGCACTTCCAATGTAGGAGCGGCGTCATTTTGGCACGTGACCAGTTGATGGCCTCGCACTAGCTCGTAACCGCACCGGGCTCAATCGAATTGCTCGTTGTGCTGCGGACAACGGCGTCATCACCCAATGAGTCAATCGCCTTCGTGTTCTCGCATCTTGCGTTCCACACCGCCTTTTTTGCGACTTTCGAAGCACAAGTCATGAATACGGGATGACGGGGTATTCGGTTCAAATTCGCCGCTAACGTCAGCTTTGCGCCTTATGTCGTCATTCCGGCCGACTTGACCGCGTATCAAAGGCGGACATTGCTGGCGCCATCCTGAGGTCGTCGTTACGCCAGAAGCGGTCGTCGAAGCTCAGAATCGGGTCCCTCGGAATATCTGGCCTTCAGCCATGTATTCGACAGTCCGCTCCTGTAGCGGCTGTCGGCGCGCTTCGAGATAATGCTTTCAAGCCCCACCTTTTCGAGGGCGCGGAAAATCGCTAGCGCACTGCCCTCGAAATGCTCGCTGTACTGGATCTTGCCGGGGCCGTGCTCAACCAGTTGCCACAGCGCCTGCTTGCGCTGTAGCAGCGGCAAGGAGCCTAGATTGCGACCGTCGAGATGTAGGATGTCGAACGCGACGAACACCAGCCGGCCCGGTTCGTTCCAGATCGCGGCTTCCAGCGCAGGGCGATCGAGAGTGCCCTGCTCGCCAGGCACAACGACCTCGCCGTCGATAATGGCAGCCCGGCATGGCAGCTCGACAGCCAGCGCGATAGGCCAGTATTTCGTGGTCCAGTCGCGACCGTTCTTGCTGTAAAGACGCACGCCGCCATTATCGATGATGATCTGCGTTCGGTAGCCGTCAAGATTTACCTCGTGAAGCCATCCCTCATCTTCGGGCGGCTCCTCGACCCGAGTCGGGATCAGCGGTGGAATGAACTCCAGCCGGCCGCCGTTCACCTTGGCATGCTTACTCAATGACGCCACCTTTGATCGCGCAGCGGCGGCTGATCGGCACAGGCAGCCCGACATCCCCCCAACCTGGACGCCTGCCGCCTGTGCCGAGCCCCGCCCAGCCATCGCGAGCATCTGCGCACCAGGCCGGATTGTCGTTAGCTTCGCATCCACATACTTGTCCTGGCGTACATATCTCGCTCGTTGCGGCGGTCTTGCACCAGGCAGTCTTTTGGCCAATTTCGACCGACCTGATTAGTCCATCAAAAGCACCACAGCAGGATGCAGCTTCTTCAGATTCGGCAATGATTTCGATTGCCAGGGTATGTCGGGCGTTCCACGCACGACGAGTCGAACACCGGGATGCTTGCGCACCTCGATGGTAAATTTCGCCAGCAGGTTGATGCCGGAAGAGTTGAGAAAGTGAAGGTCCTTCAGATTGAGCGTAATGGAAGCGGGATTCGAGGCAAGCACACTGGTCGCCAACGCCGTGACAGGCGCACCGGCGTCGGAACTGGCAAGCCGCATTGCACCGTCGAAGAAAATTTCGCTTCCTTCATTCCATACGCGGTAGTCGTCTGTCTTGATTTCCATAGCTAGCTTCGTTTCATTTAGTTGTGAATTTGCGAGATCGGAATGGAGGCATATGTCTCCACGCAAATCCGATCGCTTTCGTCGGCGGCGCTGAATATCCAAGCCAGGCGCGCGCCGTAGTCGCTCATCAACGTCAGCAATCCAACTCCGGAGCCTCCTACGTCGGGGTTCGCGGCATTGGCCTCAATTCGCTGTATCAGCAGGTCCATGGGGTCGCCAACCGTGATGTCCGCCAGGAGACTTTGGAACTCGGACGCATCTTCACCATCGACGTCATTCGACACTTTGAGCTTGAAGCATTCCGAATCCATCGACGCCTCGATCAAGATCTCACCCGGTGCGCGAAACTTGACGGCATTTTCGATGAGTTCGTTGACCAGATATCCAATGCTGTGCCGCACTTCCATGTAGTCATTGCGGGACGACCGGAAGCGCAACGCGAAAAGATCGGCGATGAAGTCCGAGGTCGTGGCACAATGACGCCAACTCAAGTCGAGAGGTCCGTCGAACAGCCGCACGCGACTGACGCTCTCCTTCATCCCAGTTGCAACGTCAGGGGTCCCGAACAGCGTTGTCATGGCTATGTGTGCCTTATGATCACGAGGGTGATGTCGTCGTGGATCTTTTGGATCCCGATATGGGCCATCAGATCGTCGATGATGCCGGTCTTGATGTCCTCGGCGCTGCTGCCGCGACGCTTTTGTGCGCTCTCGCAGAGGCGCTCGAATCCGAACAATTTTCTGTCTTGGTCTTCCGCCTCGGTCACTCCGTCCGTGTGCAGCACGATCACGTCGCCGCTCCCGAACACGATGTCGCGCGTGGCAATGAACTTCGAGATGTCATTCTCCAGGCCAACCGGCAGACCCAGATCCATCGTGTCGATACGTTCGACGTTCCCGTCCGCACGCACGACGAGAACGTCCTCATGCTGGCCGGATAGCGTTACCCGCTCATCCTCGAAGTCAAGGAAGGCCAGCGAGAGATGCTTGCCGGTGTTCGTCCGCTCGATGTTCTTGTAGATCGCTCTGTTCAGCCGATCCAGAAACTGGTGCGGATCCCTTTCGTTAGTCTCCTGCAGCGCGCGTGCAACGGATTGGACCATGAGCATCAGCACGCCGCTCTCGAGACCATGACCGGTCACATCGCCGATGCCGATTTTGACCCATGACCCGTTCTGCAGGACGTCATAATAGTCACCGCCGACCTCGTCGGCCGGCCGCATGTAGGCCGCGATCTCCAGCCCTGGAATCGCTTCGAGTTCGAATTGTTTCGGCAGGACCATCATCTGTATCTGCCTAGCGACCGCGAGTTCGGCGCCAAGGCGGACGTTCTCATCCTGCAGCTTTTCGTTGAGTGCGGAAATCTCCTGATTGGCATCCCCGAGTTCCCGAGTTCGTTCGTCGACGATTTGCTCGAGGTTTTCCGTGTGAAAGCTGATCTGCTCGGCCATCCGGTTGAAAGCGATCCCTGCCGCTCCAACCTCGTCGCGCGTTGGAATGCTCACGCGGACCGAATAATCTTTGGACTGTAGCCGCTGGGCGGCGCTGGCGAGCGCCCTGAGACCTGCGGTGATCCGCTTCGAAATTCCGAGCACGGCGGCAAAAACTATCAGAAGCGAAACGACGATCGCAGCGATCTGAAAAAGCAGGACACGGTTGGTCGCGCGGGAAATACTGTCCTGCGCGGCGAACAGGGACGCATAGATCTCCCGTTCGGGAACGACGATCCCGACCGACATCGTTTCGGACTTGATCGGTCCTGAACTCCACAGATTGGTTGGCTTCAATCTTTTGAGGACAACAATGTAGGGTACGTGTTCGCCCCTATCGTCGAGCATGATATGCTGAATCACGCCGTCATTGTTCTGGTCGAGAGGCAGCACTGCGATAGCCGGCTGCGTGCTTCCCCGCAGTGACCTCTCCAGGCCAGTGACGCCTTGGCTGCCCGCATCGCTCGATGACGTCAGGCCGATGATTGCCTGGCCCGACGGATTGATCGCCACCACGTTGCCAGTCGACATCGTGAGAAAGCCGAACCCGGTTTCAGCGATCTTCACACGTTCGACGACTTCCGCGAGTTGGTCGAGAGTGATGTCTGCTCCCGCTGTACCGGCAATACCGGTGTGATCACGCGTCCACAGCGGATGGAAAAAGCTGACGATCAGCTTTCCCGTGATTGCATCGGTGTAGGGCGCCGTCTGGGTAATGTCATCGGGCACCGGCCGAGAGGCCGGATCCCTAGCCCATTGCTGCCACGACCCGTAGATACCCGGAAAGAAGAACTCCCAGAATTCCGCCTTGTTGTGGCCCGGATAGAGCTTGTCGAAGGTCTGTGCCTGGTCCGTATACGGTACGGTCCTAAATATCGGCCGTTCTTTTGGACCAATATAATACATCTGCAGTTTGGATGACCCGCTGGCCATTAGCGTCGGCGCAACGAGGTCTAGGACGGTGCTGTCTTCTATTGCCTGCTGGACGCTTGGCAGCGGACTGTGGTCGGCGCCCAGCAGGTAGCCCCAGACGCTGACCACGGACGGCGCGCCCGGCAGGTTCTGTGCCCAATCGCCCTGCGCGTCATAGACCACCTTTACCGAGCCGGGCGCTTGCTGCGAAAGCGTGGCTCCGACCTGTTGCTGCCTGCTTGGATCGTCGATCTGGGCCTGCAGCACGCCGGCCAACGCCTTGACGTCCCCATGAACTCGATCGAGCAGCAGGTCGACGCTCAGCGCTGTCGATTGGGCATAGGAACGAATGTATTCCTGGTTTGCGGTCGTCAGGCCCTCACCGACTTCCGATGTGGCATCGCGCGACAGCTTTTGAACGTTCCAAAGCGCTAGGCCACCGCTCAAAAGGAGGTCGAACAGCACGGCGCCGCCAACGACCAACACGAATTTCGCTCGAAACGAGCGCAAGCCGAAGCGCGGCGTTCCCTCATCGGCGGCTTTCATTGCGGCCGTCGCCCCGATGCGACCCAGATCGGCCAACCCGCATAACCCTTGGGGTGGAGCGCAGCGAAAATGTGGTCCTCGAAGCCCTGCCGAAAGCGCGTGACGAACTCCGGCCCATCGCCGCGTCTGGTCGCCATCTCGCCCGCATAGACATCCGCCCAGGCTGCAATGACATCGGCGAAGTCCTGCGGATCGCCGTCCAGGTTAGTGACCATGAAGGTCTCCACAAGGATGTCTTCGAATCCAGCTTCCACCAGGTATCGCCGACTCTTGGGCCCAAGCTCGACGTCCATCTCGAAATGCCCGAACAGCTTCGCCACCTCGTCGTAGGTCCAGCGAATGCTTTCGCCGCGCGGCTCGCCGAGGCAATGCGAATTCTTTTCGTTCGTGATATAGACCCGACCGCCTGGCTTGCAGATGCGGTAGAGCTCCTTGAGGATGAGTTCAGGTCGATTGAAGATTTGCAGGGAATGTCGGCAGGTGACCAAGTCGAACTGCGCTTCGTCGAGCAGCATCTCCGACGCATCGCCATACGTATATTCGATGCCTCGGATGTCGAACTCCCGCATCACTCGTCGAGCATAGTTCAGGCTTGATCTGGAGTGGTCGAGGGCGACGATGCGTGATGGCTGGAACTCCTTCTGCGCGAGCACAGCGAAATCGCCGATCCCGCAACAGATGTCGGCCATGACGATCCCGGGCCTCATCCCGTGTCGCGGCAAGATTGCCCGCTCGTGGCGCCATGTCATCTTTGTCTGAGTACGCAGGATCGGCACGAACCCGCCTTCCTCAAGAAAGCCCTGCCCCGGATAGAATTCGGTATCATATTCCTCGACGGTGATGTTCGGTTCAATTCCGCTCAGGCGACCGAATTTTCGCGAGGTCCATCCGACGACGCTTGACGTGATGACGACGAATTTGAGATCGGGTCGAGCGCGACAGGCGTCGATGATGATCCTCGAAAAGATGTGAAACGCGGCGTTGTTCATCTGCGTCAGGCGCCTGACATTGACGTAGAGAACGCCGCGCACACGGCCGATCGCATCGCGAAGCAATGCTATGCTGGGCCCAAGCTCATCGATCGCCTGAGGCCGGACCACTCCCGATATGGAGAACTCCTGGTTGTTCGCGTCATATTGCGCCTTAAAGCGCGGGAGAAGGTCGTATGGGCTCAATTTTGCAAGCCCTCGAGCGGAAGATCCAGGACAAGCTTGATTGCATCGCCGTCGGCCTCCTCGATCCAGAGTGTCGCGTTGTAGTCGACAGCCAGTTCCACGAGTATGACCCCGCGGCTCGGCGCGAGATCCCCAGACACCGAATTGAGGTATCGCTCTCTGGCCTCCATTCCTGCAAGTTGCGACACGGCTTCTTCGTAAAATTGGCGCTCCGCCGGCAAGCAAGGAAATGTCAACTCGATCCTATCTGTCGCGCCATGGCGAGACACCCTGCATGCCAGTTCGCCATCGGCATGGCGCGTGCGAAAGGCGACTTCGAGCAATTCGTTGAAGGCGGAGGAAAAAAGATTTGAATGCCGGACCGAGTCAGACCTGTTCTGACTGATCATCCGGGCCATGTATGTCGAGACATAATCGCAGTGTCTCCAGGCTGAGACAAAAGCTTTGATTCCCATGTCGATCTGGATCATGGGTTCAAAGGTCGGTCCGCCGTCAGCCAAGTCATGATGAACAGGTCCCATCGGCATCCTCACTTGTTGCTTCAGCATTGAACCCCGCGGGGTGATGGCCTCCGCGACGAAAAACTTCAACGCCCGTGGTCAGGCAGTCTGGCACCGACTTGAACAATTGCGCGGTATTGCCCTCGATCGTTCCACAAATCCCCACTTCATCGTTAGCAAAAGGGTTCGAAGCGCTAGAGCGCCCGATTTGATTCCTGCATCGCTCGTGCCACCCTCGGCGGGGACCGCTTGATGAAATCGCCGATCGCCTCGGCTGGGAGAGGCCGCCCCAGGAAATAACCTTGCAGACAATCGCAATTTTCCTTGATCAGCCACCGTGCCTGTGCCGATGTCTCGACCCCCTCGGCAGTGACACTTATCCCTAGGCCGTGCGCCAGGTTCATGATCGATCGCACGATCGTTTGGCTTTTGAGGTCGGTCTCCAGGTCCGCAATGAAGTACTGATCGATCTTCAGAGTATCGAAGGGAAAGTTCTTAAGATAGCTTAGCGATGAGTAGTATGTTCCAAAATCGTCGAGCGAAATTCGTATTCCCAGGACGTTCAGGGTATTCAACGTATCGATATTGTCGATCGTCTTCTCAAGCAGGACCGTCTCCGTTATCTCAAGTTCAAGTCTGTCGGCTTCGATTCCAACTGCGTCGATGATCTGGGCGATGGTGTCCGTCAGTGAACCGCTAAGGAACTGAGCTGGTGACAGGTTCACCGCGACTGTCAGCGAGGAAGGCCACGTCAATGCCTGGCGACAGGCTTCCTCGAGCACCCATCGTCCAATCTCTTCCATCAGACCGTCGGCTTCGGCGATCGGTATGAACACGTTAGGTGGAATGATTCCGACCTCAGGGTGCCGCCACCGCAGCAGCGCTTCGAAACCGATCACTGACGAGGGGGGCCGAATGAGCGGCTGATACTCCAGATAAAGCTCGCCCCGCTCCAGCGCGGTTCGAAGGCTGCGTCTCAGATTCTCGCGTTGCTCAAGCAAGAGCAGCATCGAACGATTGAATATTCGAGCGCAGCCGCGTCCATCTGTCTTGGCCGCGTAAAGAGCAATGTCAGCGGCTTTCATCAACTGTTCGCCATCGGTCCCGTGCTCCGGCCCGAAAGCAATTCCGATACTCGAGCCGACGAAGACGGGAATGCCGTTGATGACGAACGGGTTCTTGAACGCGTCGACCAGGGAACCGGCAAGGCGCTCAGCTTCAGCTGGCTGCTCTTTTCCCAATTGGATGACAGCGAACTCATCGCCGGCATACCGGTACGCGGATTCGCCGTCCTGCAGCGCGTCGCGGATACGGCCCGCCGCGAGCTGAAGAAGCGTATCGCCTGCTCCATGCCCGAGCGTGTCGTTGACTGCTTTGAAATCGTCAAGGTCGATCTGCAGCAGGGCGGCTTTCGGCTTCAGTTCACCGAGGGCCGCCAACGCTTGCTGAAGCCGCTCGCCGAATCGCCGCCGATTCTGCAGTCCGGTCAGCACGTCGTGCGTCGCCTGATGGAGCAGAATTACATGCTCTTGCTCGTCCGTCACGCTGCGCCCATCGCGCTCCCTTGATTCAATGATTCCAATACCATTTGCAGTGGCGAAAACAAAAACGGACCGCAGCCCTTCGCCCGATGACCGCGGCAAGTCGATGCTTGCCGGTGAGCCACCGTGGAACACACGAAGAAATTCGCCGCGATACGTTGCATCGAGGAAGCTCGGGTAGATCTCCCAAAGGGCTGCACCCGGTGTCACCGCGCCTCCGTACACGCCCCTGAGCTTGGTTGCGTAGTGGGTCAGACAGAAGTCGCGGTCGTAGAACGACAAAAGTTCGGTCGTGTTGGCCAAAAGGTCAGCGAGAAGCGCTTCGCCGGGACGTCGAACATCGCTTGAGGAAGCCCCGTCACTCCCGTTGCCGACGCCTGATGCCTCTGGAGCCAAGAGTCACCTCCATAAGCGGCGCGAATCCACGCCGCCCAGTCCAAAAATAACATAACTGTCAAGCTTGGCAAACTTTTAACTCGCAGTCTTAACAAGTGCGGCATACGGCGTAGGTGCAATGCGTGCTCTGCTGTGGTTTTCGACGATAATAGTCAAAAATCACAGTTGGTTAATAAATCGGGAATTGTTTCGAATTGGCAATATGATTGATGGCGTGGTAGACGCGACACGAAATATTCTGGTCCATGAGGCGGCGTGGCCTTCCCCTGTTTTGAGCCCGCCCCCTCAACCGCCGCCAATCTTGTACTCAGCTTCCGAGCGCTTTGAGCCAACCTTCAAAGGAAGACGCCTTCTCGTGTTCAGCAAGCGAAACAGAGTGGGCGGGGCGCGGTAACACCACAGTACTGCGACCTTCGCGGGGGCTGTAACCGAATTCCTTGCTGAATGCTCGGCTGAAATTAGCCGCTGAACTAAACCCGAAGGCCTCAGCGATATCGACAATTCGTCGGCTGTCCGCCGGATCGCTAAGCGCAAGATGGGCTGCCAGAAGTCGACGACTTTGTATGTAATGGAGAACACCACCGCTCGGTTCGAATAATTGATAGAGACGAGAGCGCGATACGCCGAGCGCTCGGCACATTGAATCGGGTGCCAGATGAGCCGCATCCAGATTGGTTTGGACATATCGACGCGCTCGCTCCATCAGCGCGACACTCGCCAATTGTTCGGCGGCCGCGGCATGTTCCGCCGGAGGCGCGAGGCAGGCAATGATCATGCTCCGAGTAGCGTGTACGATGCGGGGCAGATCTTCAGCCGTGAGACTGCGCAGTCTTGCTTCTATGCTGTTGACGTAGTCGGCAAAGAGGTTGGCAAAGTTGCCGGACATAATTGTATTGTTCTTTGCGTCGAGGGTTGACGCCGCATCAGAGAACAAATCACGCGGCAGATAGAGAGAGAGGCTTTCCGAGTCCGTTACCCTCCCGCGAAACGGGTAGCCAAGCGACCTGATCTCCAAATTGCCCGGCTGGTTTTCCGCAACGCGGCGATCGACCTCCGTCCATGACCGGCCACTACGCGGCAAGACGATGTACCAGTGATCGATCGAACTGGATCGGAGCTTCGCGGCGGAACGCATGTAGCTATGTGCCGGCGCGCGCTGTTGAACGATCAG
>NZ_JAMYUW010000046.1:0-56510 GCF_040323315.1 Mesorhizobium sp. M0047
CCTGTCTTCTTCCCCCCTCGATCCATCCTCTCTCCCCCACACCCCACCCCCCCACCCCCCCCCCCCCCCCGCCCCCGCCCCGGCCACCACTCCCCCATGTCATGGGGGCGAGGAACCCAGGCCCTGCAATTCTACTTCCAGTTCTTGCGCCGCTCGAGTTCGGCTTCCGATGGCTCTCCCGTGACAAAGGAGCCGACCTTGATTTCGCCCGCGCGCTCGTAAGTTGCCATGATGACGCCGGTGCTGGAGACCTGCGACTTGGCAAGCCTGAAGGCGGCCGGCATCGCGTCATCGCCGAACAGCCGCTTGCCCTTGCCCAGCAACAGCGGAAAGGTCATCAGCCGGATCTCGTCGATCAGCCCGTTGGCGAGCAAGGTCTGGATCAGATTGCCCGATCCCTGGATGAGCAGGTCAGGTCCATCCTCCTGCTTGAGGCGGCGCAATGTCGCGACGATATCCGGCCCAAGCGATTGCGTGTTCTGCCAGGTGAGGGTGTCAGGCCGATGCGTCGCCACATATTTGGTCGCGGGGTTGAAGGCATCCGCGATCGAATCTTTTTGATACGGCCAGTACGCGGCGAAGATGTCGTAGGTTCTGCGGCCGAGCAGCAGGGCGAAGGGTTTGGAGAAGAGTTCATCTATTGCCGCGCCCGCCACCTCGTCAAAGTAATGGAACGTCCAGCCGCCGAACTTGAAGCCGCCGACAGGATCCTCTTCCGGACCGCCGGGTGCCTGCATGACGCCGTCGAGGCTAACGAATGTCGCAGCGATGATCTTTCTCATTTCAAAGCTCCCTTTTCTTCACTCCATGCCGTTGTGGCCAGAGTTCAACCCAAGGACGGACGCCCGCTCGCCGGTCCGACAGGACATATGAAATTTTGGCGAAGCTGGTTCATTTGCGAGGCCTGGTGCGCGGGCCGCCATCGAGATTTTTCGATGAGAACCAGACATCGCCGAAGACTGCGGTGGCCGTGCGGTCCGGCGCCTTGTCCTCCATCAGCCAGATCGAGCGGCTGCGCGCGGCCTGCTCGCGTGTCGGGATTCTAACCGCGGGGCCCGCAACCGAGGCGCCGACACAGGGAATGAACCACGACCGCATGAACGGATCGCAAGCGAAGCCCTTTTCGGTGCGGGTCACCATCACCGCGAGAGGCACACGCTCGGCCGGGCGCCAGGGAAAGATCATGCGGCCGCCTGGTCGCAGCACCTTCAGCCATCCGGCCGGCGGCGCGGCCACGCCGGCATTGACATAGACGATGTCGGATGGCGGCAAGGGCATCGTCACCGCATTGCAATGGACGACGGTTACATTGCCATAGGCTTCAAGATTTCGTCGCGCGAGGTTGGCTAGATTTTCATCGAGTTCGAAAGCGGTGACGGTGCCGCCTGGTGAAACCAGCCTGGCCAGCACAGCGGTGTAGTAGCCGGTGCCGGCGCCGATATGAGTAACGGCTTCGCCAGGTTTCGGCGCAAGCTTCCCGATCCACATGGCGTGCAGGAACGGCTCGCCATTGTTGATGCCCTTGTCGGCATCGAGCGCTACCAACACATTCTGGTAGATGTGCGCCGGATCGGCGCTCGGCGTGGTGATCTTGCCGTTGCCGGCGATGATCGTCCACGGCCCGGGACCGAGGAACGCCTCGCGCGGCACCTCGGCGAAAACCGCCTCCAGGCGCGGGTCGGGCGATCCGGCATTGGCGGCCATCAGCCGCGCGTAGAACTTCCTGATGTCTTCGATCCGGGGCATGATGCCGGAGAACATAGCGCGGATCGTCGAATTGTCGTGGAAGCTCCCCTCTGCGCGGAGGGGCAGTTCGATTTCCCGGCGGGGCTGAGTTCAGCCGACCCCGAACATTGTCTCGTAGAGCAGCTTGAAATTGAGCACCAGGATGATCGCGGCTACCACCCAGGCAAGAGCAGCGACGCCGCGCGGGATGGCGAGGTTGCCCATCTTCTTCTTGTCGGAGACGAACTGCACCAGCGGAATGACCGCGAAGGGCAGCTGCATCGACAGGATCACCTGGCTGAACACCAGCAGCTGGCCGGTGCCCTTTTCGCCATAGAGCGCAGTGACGACCACCACCGGGACGATGGCGAGGCCGCGCGTCAAAAGACGGCGCGCCCAGTTGGGAATGCGCAGGCGCAGGAAGCCTTCCATGACGATCTGGCCAGCCAGCGTCGCCGTCACCGTCGAGTTGAGGCCGGAAGCCAACAGCGCCACCGCAAACAGGATCGAGGCTATGCCGAGGCCGAGCAGCGGCGACAACAGCTCGAAGGCTTGGCTGATCTCGGCGACGTCATGGTGACCAGTGTTATGGAAAGCGACCGCAGACACGATCAGGATCGAGGCGTTGACGAACAAGGCCAGCATCAGGGCGATGGTCGAGTCCGTCGTTGCCCATTTGATGGCGTCGCGCTTGCCCTTGTCGGTGCGTTCATAGGCGCGGGTCTGCACGATCGAGGAGTGCAGATAGAGGTTGTGCGGCATGACGGTGGCGCCGATGATGCCGATGGCGATGTAAAGCATCGCCGGATTGGTGACGATTGCCGACGACGGCACGAACATCGCATGCAGGATCGAGCCGGCCGGCGGGGCGGCGGCGAAGATCTGGATGGCAAAGCAGCCGAAGATGATGATCAGCAGCGCGATGACGAAGGCTTCGAGATAGCGGAAGCCCTTGTTCATCAAGAGAAGCACGAGGAAGGCATCGAGCGCCGTCAGCATGGCGCCGCCGATCAGCGGAATGCCGAACAGAAGCTGCAGCGCGATCGCGGTGCCGATGACCTCGGCTAGGTCACAAGCGATGATGGCCAGTTCGCAGGCGATCCACAGCACGAAATTGACCGGACGGGGATAATAGGCGCGGCAGGCCTGGGCGAGGTCACGGCCGGTGGCGATGCCGAGCCGTGCTGCCAGCGCCTGGAGCAGGATCGCCATAAGGTTGGACAGCATGATGACGAACAGCAGCGTGTAGCCGAACTGGGCGCCGCCGGCGAGGTCGGTCGCCCAGTTGCCCGGATCCATGTAGCCGACCGAGACCATGTAGCCCGGGCCCATGAAGGCGGCCAGGCGCCGGAACCAGACGCCCGAACCTGGCACGGCGATGGAAGAATTGACTTCGCGCAGGCTGGGCTGTTCGTCCTCCTCCGGCCTGGCGAAGCGCCATGAGGAGCGGGAAACTGTGGCTTCGACGTCGGACATGAACGAGGGCTTTCCGCGAAACTGGGCGATGTTGCCCTAAAGCTATGCCATGGCTCAACATTATGCAATATGCTATATTTCATTGTTCGTGCTTTTTGAGCGGTAGCCCTTAGCGCACGAAGAGGGGCAATTGGAGACGCTGGTTGCACCGGTGGCGGAATGCAAATAAACGGCCTGAAGAATCAGAGCCCGTGCTATGGATGCATGGACAGCAAAAGCCTCGGGAGGAGCGCGTATTGGCGCTGAAGAACAGATCGGTCCCGCGCGAAAAACCGCTGCCTGACGCCGACGTTCATTCGGAAGGCTTCCGGCAGACGCGCGAAGCGCGCCGCAGTGCGCTGGTCGAGGATTATGTCGAGCTGATCGCAGACCTGATCGAGGACGGCAACGAGGCGCGCCAGGTCGATATCGCCGCACGGCTTGGCGTTGCCCAGCCGACGGTGGCCAAGATGCTGACCAGGTTGTGCGCCGACGGGCTGGTGTCGAGAAAGCCCTATCGCGGCGTGTTCCTGACCGATGCCGGCCGCAAGGTCGCGGAGGAAAGCCGCATCCGCCACCAAACGGTGGAAGCTTTTTTGCGCTCGCTCGGTGTCAGTGCGGAAACCGCGCGCATCGACGCAGAAGGCATCGAGCACCATGTCAGCGCCGAGACGCTGGAAGCGTTTCGCAAGGCGATGACGGCGGCGCGCTGAACCGCACCCGCCGCCGGATTTCCCAGCCGCCGGCACCGAACCGGATCTTTCAATTCGCCTTCGGCAAACCGTTCTCTCACTCCCTGACATCCTGCACCCAACTGCGCGGGTGGCCGTCGACGCGGAACTGGAAGATGAAATAGGGCGGAATGCAGGTGCCCTTGCCGGCTTTCGCTTGTGCCAGATCGTCATAGCCTGATGTGCAGATATAATCCTCGCGGCAGGGATGCGCCTTGTCGCAGGCGCGCAGGCCGGCGGTCTTGGTGAATTCGCTGGTGCAGAATTTGTGGTCCTTGCCCGAGGCGACGCAGTCGTTGAAACCGGTCTTGGCGAGCCGGCCACAGGTCGCCTCGTCGGGCAGCTTGTCGCAGCTCGCCTTGCGCAGCATGCCGCCGGGAAAGCCACCGGTCTTCTGTTCGGGATTGTCGTAGCGCTGGCGCGCCGCACCGTAGCCGGCGAGCTTGACCGCTGGCTTCTTGTCACGAGCCGGATCGATGGCACAGGTCTTGGCGGTGGCTGGCGACAGGCGGCAATACTGGTCGTTGCCCCAGGTCGACATCTTGATCTCGCCGAACTCGACGGGATCACCGACCGCGGTGCCTGCCTCGCTGACGCAGGTGCCGAAGCCTGGATGGATGGAGCTTTCATGGACGCCGGCGCAGCGCAGGCCCGCGCCGCAGGTCCAGTCCTTGAAGCTTAGGTCCTCGCCGCGATAGCAGATCGAGCCCCACCCATTGTAGAGGTCGGTGCCCTTCAGCGCCTCCGCATATTTCTGGTCCGGACGGGCGGCGAAGCCGCGCGTAAAGTCCGGGTGACCGCCGGCGGCGAACTGCTCGACGATAGCGCGGCGGCGCGGCAGATCGGCGAAGAAGACGGCCGAGCCCGGCACGAAGACGGCGTTGCGGCGCGGCTCGCTGGCCGGATCGGCGCCGGTGTAGTGGAACCCGGCAATGCCATGCGTCTGGTGGCAGCCGGTGCAGCTCATCTCGTTGAGGCGCAATTCGAAACCGGCCACAGACCTGATGGAGGCGAGCGTGTTGCCCTTGGCGACATAGTCCTTCAACGCCTTGTCGACGTCGGCGTCGTCGACCAGCCCGTAGGCGATGTTGTTCTGCGACCGGCTGAGGCCACCGGGTGCGACGGAAACGGCGCTCTTGGCCAGGAATTTTTCGTCGATGACCAGCCGGCCATGATCGAGGTCGTAGATGTTGCGGTCGGTGAGCAGCCATTTGGCGAAGGACGGCTTGTCGGCCAGCACCGTGGTCCGATCGATCTGGTTCTCCATCTTCGATTCGTAAAATGTCGAGCTGGCCGGATCCCATTTGAAGATCTTCAGCAGATATTCGGCATGGCCGCCGAAATCGCGCCGCGTCGAGGCCGACAGCCGAAGCACCTGCATGTTGAGTTCCAGCCGCATGATCTGCGAGGAATTCAGCATGGCACCCGACAGCGGTCCCGCGTCGGAGCGCAGCCAGGCGGCAAGCTGATCGGGCGGCAGGTTCTGTTTCCCGGCAGCCAGCCAGCGCTGGGCGACATCGGCGCAGGACACATCGGTGGCGCTTGGCAAGTCCTTCGAGGCGCGGGCTTGCGCCCGCCTGGGTTTGGCGCTGAACACCAGGCTCATGGTCAGCGGCAGGCGCGAGGAAATGCGCTGGTCAGCCTTTCCCTTGGCCGGCTTTTCCGCGACCGAATAGTGGAAGCGGTAGATCAGCCGGATCTCGCCGCATTCGGTGTGGCCGAGATAGCCGCGATCCATGCGGTTGATGACGCCGGTCAGGTCGAGCGTCGAGCCGTCGTCGTCGATGTATTTTGGATTGAATTTCTGGCTGGTGTCCTTCGACTTCGCCATATCAGCAACATAAGGGTCCGGGCTGGTCTTCGGTTCGTTGGCGATCTCAAGCTTGACGGTGTCGCGCACCGTGGCCAGCGCCGGCACCGAAAACAGGCCGCGATTGTCGACCTCGCGGGTGAGGCCGAGTGCGGGTCCGAGCAGGCGGCTGATCGACAGGCCGCCGCGTTCGAGCGCCTGCAGGGTGGCGGGATCGGTGACAGCGACGCTGGAATCGAGCGTGACGGCGTGGGCGGACCCAATGCCAAAACAGGTCAGTGCCGTCAGCGACAGCAGGAATTGGCCGATCGTCCGCAAGCGCCCCTCGCTTCCATAGAGAACCGGCGAATTCTATATCGCGCACGACTTCAGGGAAACCTGCGAAAGCGACCCAGCGAGAGAGCGTCTTGTGGGCCTGATGGTGTAGCCGCAGGCGTTCTATCTGGCCTTGAGGCCGTCGAAAAATGCTGTGACTTGCCGCAACCGTTGGGATAATTGTTGTTCGGTTGAGCCGGCTTTACCGGGCAACGGGGGAAGTTTGCAGCGCGAGGAGTTGCCATGCTCTGGAAGGGCCGTCGTCAGAGTGACAATGTCGAGGACGACCGCAGCGACAGTGGCGGCGGGCTCGGCAGCGGCAGCCCCGGCCAGTTCCGCATTCCGATCGGCGGTCGCGCCGGCGGCGGCGGCAGCATCTTCCTCGTCATCCTGGTGGTGCTGGCCGGATGGTATTTCGGCTTCGATCCATCGACGATCCTGGGCGGTGGCGATGGCGGCGGTGGCCAGATCACCGACAACAGCGGCGGTGGCCAGGGCAGCGGCGCGGGTGCGCCCGCCAGTGACGAGATGAAGCAGTTCGTGGCGACGGTGCTGGCCGAGACCGAGGACACCTGGACCGGCATCTTCAAATCGCAGGGCCTGACCTACGAGGATCCGAAGCTGGTGCTGTTCAGCGGCCAGGTCCGCTCGGCCTGCGGCTTTGCCTCCGCGGCCGCCGGACCGTTCTATTGCCCCGGCGACCACAAGGTCTATCTCGACATGACCTTCTTCCAGGAGCTCGATCAGCAATTCGGCGCCTCGGGCGAATTTGCCCGCGCCTATGTGATCGCGCATGAGATCGGCCATCACGTGCAGAACCTGACCGGTATCATGTCCAAGTTCAATCAGATGCGGCAAAGCATGGGCGAGGTCGAGGCCAACCAGATGTCGGTGCGCATCGAGCTTCAGGCCGACTGCTTCGCCGGCGTGTGGGCGCATTACACCGACCAGAAAGGCATATTGGAGCAGGGCGACATCGAAAGCGCGCTGAACGCCGCCAAGCAGATCGGCGACGACACGCTGCAAAAGAAGATGCAAGGCTATGTCGTGCCGGAAAGCTTCAACCACGGCACCTCGCAGCAGCGGCAGACTTGGCTGGCGCGCGGCTACAAGAGCGGCAAGCTTTCGGATTGCAACACGCTGAGCGGGCCAATTTGAATAGCCGCTTCCGGGCGCTGCCCTGACGCCAAGGCGCCGTCAGGGGCTGTCAGGATGAAAGAATCCGATCCGTTCCCGCATTGTTCCTTACATCGGACTCGCCTATAAGATGCGTCCGCCTGCGCCCCAGGGCGACCACAGGAGCCGGGACCCGCCATGATCGATCCCAAAACCGCCAGACGGGGCCTTGCGCTCGTCTTCACCACACTGCTGCTCGACATCATCGGTTTCGGCATGATCATGCCGGTGCTGCCGGCCTATCTCAGGGAATTGACCGGGGTCAGCATCAGCGGAGCGGCGATCGAAGGCGGCTGGCTGTTCTTCGTCTATGCGGCCATGCAGTTCTTCTTCGCACCCATCATGGGCGGGTTAAGTGACCGGTTCGGGCGGCGGCCGATCCTGCTTGCCTCGGTGCTGACCTTTTCCGTCGACAATTTGATCTGCGCCGTGGCCTGGTCCTACCCGATGCTGTTCATCGGCCGTGTGCTGGCCGGCATTTCGGGCGCCAGCTATTCGACGACATCCGCCTTCATCGCCGACATTTCGAACGACGAGAACCGGGCGAAGAATTTCGGCCTGCTCGGCATCGCCTTTGGCGTTGGCTTCGTCATCGGGCCGGTCCTGGGCGGATTGCTCGGCGCGTTCGGGCCGCGCGTGCCGTTCTATTTCGCTGCCGGGCTCGCCTTCGTGAATTTCCTGATCGCGCTGTTCCTGTTGCCGGAAACACTCGACGACAAGCATCGCCGCCGCTTCGAGTGGAAGCGCGCCAATCCGGTCGGCACGCTCCTCCAGATGCGCCAATACAAGGGCATTGGCTGGATCGGGCTTGTTTTCTTCCTGATGACGCTCGGGCACATGATGTATCCGGCGGTCTGGTCGTTCGTTTCCAATTACCGTTATGGCTGGAGTGAGCAGCAGATCGGCTTCTCGCTCGGCGCCTTCGGCCTGTGCGGCGCGATCGTCATGGCGACGGTGCTGCCGCGGGTGATCCCCCGGCTTGGCGAGTGGAGGACGGCGGTCATCGGTCTTGCCTTTACGGCACTCAGCGCCTTCGGCTACGCGTTCGCGTCGCAAGGCTGGATGATCTATGCGGTGATCGTCTTCGGCTGTCTGGAAGCGCTGGCCGATCCACCGCTGAGGAGCCTCGCCGCCGCCAAGGTGCCGCCTTCGGCGCAGGGCGAACTGCAGGGTGCGATGACCTCGATCTTCTCGATCACCTCGATCGTCACGCCACTGCTCTATACGGCGATCTTTTCCTGGTTCACCGGGCCGAGCGCTCCCGTGACCTTCGGCGGCGCGCCCTATCTGGTCGGCGCGTGCTTCCTGGCGCTGGCGCTCATCGTCTTCGTCACGAAAGTTGCGAGGCCGGTGGCGCGCACAAGTGTCACTACCGGCGTCGCCGAAGATGGAGCACAGATATGAGGCCCCGTCTCAGAAAGACGTGCCCGGCAGGGCGTTGGGGGCAGCGCTGACGCGTCGAGTCAGGCCCGCTCGGCCAGCAATTCCTCGCCGCGCTTTTCGCGGATCAGGTTGACGAAGCGGCGGAACAGATAGTGCGAATCCTGCGGGCCGGGCGAGGCTTCGGGGTGATGCTGGACCGAGAACACCGGCCGGCCGGTCAGCGTGATGCCGCAGTTCGAGCCGTCGAACAGCGAGACGTGGGTTTCCTCGACGCCTGATGGCAGCGAGTCGGCATCGACGGCAAAGCCGTGGTTCATCGAGACGATCTCGACCTTGCCGGTGGTGTGGTCCTTGACCGGATGGTTGGCGCCGTGATGGCCCTGGTGCATCTTGGCGGTCTTGCCGCCCAGCGCCAGCGCCAGCATCTGGTGGCCAAGGCAGATGCCGAACACCGGAATGTCGGTCTTCAACAGGTCCTGGATGACCGGGACGGCATAGTCGCCGGTGGCCTCCGGGTCGCCGGGACCGTTGGAGAGAAAAATGCCGTCCGGCTGCATGGCGAGGATTTCTTCGGCGCCGGTCTTGGCTGGCACCACTGTGACCCTGGCGCCGAGGCCGGCGAGCAGGCGCAAGATGTTGCGCTTGACGCCGTAGTCGATGGCAACGACGTGCATCGAAGGCTCGGTCTGTTCGCCAAAGCCTTCGTTCCACACCCATGGCGTCTCGCGCCAGGCCGACGACTGGCCTGACGTGACCTCCTTGGCGAGATCGAGCCCGATCAGGCCGGACCATGCCGCGGCGCGGCGCTTCAGGTCGTCGAGGTCGAACACGCCATCGGGCGCATGCGCGATGACGGCGTTGGGCATGCCCTTTTCGCGGATCAGCGCGGTCAGCGCGCGGGTGTCGATGCCCGACAGGGCGACGATGCCGCGCTTCTTCAGCCACTGGTCGAGACCGGTGCCGGCGCGGTAGTTGGACGGGTTGGTGACATCGGCCTTGAACACGGCGCCGACGGCGCCGGCGCGGGCGACCGGGTTGAGGTCCTCGATGTCCTCGTCATTTGTGCCGATGTTGCCGACATGCGGGAATGTGAAGGTGACGATCTGGCCGGCATAGGACGGGTCTGTGAGGATTTCCTGGTAGCCGGTGAGTGCTGTGTTGAAGCAGACTTCGGCGACGGCGGAACCGGTGGCGCCCAGGCCGCGACCCTCGATGACGGTGCCGTCGGCCAGCACCAGAAGGGCGGTCGGCTTTTCTGTTGCCCAGGCGGGCGTCAAGGCGGCGGTCATATCGGCCATGGCGGCACTCCTATCGGGCTGCGCGCTTCCATAGGCCCGGCGGGCCATCCGCGCAGCAAACGGCGATTTCGCAGCTTCCACGCAGTCAAGCTTCAGTTCATGCAAGGCCCAGTACATAGGGGAAGGGGGCAGGGCGGTCAATGATCATGCGAAATGCAGCTTCGATTTATTTCATCTAGCAATATCAGAGGCTTGCCCTGGCATTTCAGGGTTTGCGTTGGCTCGTCCCCGGCGCTATTGTCCGCGCCGATCGAAGGAGAATGCACCATGCGCGGCAAAATCGCCGAATCCCTGAAGAGCGCGATGAAGGCGCAAGACAAGCAACGGCTGCCGACATTGCGGCTGATTCAAGCCGCCATCCACGATCGCGACATCGCCAATCGCGGCTCGGGCAAGGAGCCGGCCAGCGACGAGGAGATCCTGCAGATCCTGGCCAAGATGGTGAAGCAGCGCGAGGAATCGGCCAAGGCATTCGAAGACGGCAAGCGGCCGGAACTGGCCGCACAGGAGCGCGGCGAGATGGAGATCATCCGCGCGTTCCTGCCGACGCAGCTTGACGATGCCGCCATCCAGGCTGCGGCGCGCGAGGCGATCGCGGCGACGGGCGCGGCCAGCCAGAAGGACATGGGCAAGGTGATCGCCGCACTGAAGCAGAAATATGCCGGCCATATGGATTTCGGCAAGGCGAGCGGCATCGTCAAGGCACTGTTGCAGTAGTGCTCGTCTCGTCGCCGGAAAAGCATGACCGACGTCTCCACAGGCAGCGTTAGAATCCAATAGTCCACGCCGCATGTGGAAGCCATAAAAACGCTGCTTCAGACCTGCCACGCCAGATGCGGGGCCCCCACCTGGCGAGTCCAAGTCCTGAAATTTGGAACTCGGATACCGGCGAGATGTTTATCCGTCATGCAACTGGAGAGATGTCATGACTGAGAACGAAACCCGCTATGAAACCGGCGCGACGAAGTATCCGGCAAAGACCGGTGCCGACGCTTCCGATGAATTCTCCCAGGACGCGGCCGGCAACAAGAAGCCTGCCGGCGGCATGGGGCTCACCCGCCGGATGGGCGAAGTGGAAGACCGAACCCGCCAGTCGGAGGGACAAAACCCGCCGAGGCGAGCCGCGCCGAGTGCCGCGACACAAAGGGCGTCCAGCGCCAGTCCGGCGGTCGCCGAGCGTCGTTCAAAGGATGCCAAGGCTCCGAAGAGCGGGCGGTAGCCAGGAACCTAATTCAGCAAGTGAGCGCTCGGCCGAACCGGGCCACTTGGCGGGAAGCTTAGGCGGACACCTCAAGCACGATCTTGCCGCGCACATGTTCGTTTTCCAGCCGTTCCTCCGCCTTGGCGACCTCTCCAAGCGGATAGACGGCTTGCACGAACGGGGTGACCTTGCCGGCGTCGATGAGACGGCCGATCTGCGCGAGGTGCGCCGCATTCGGCTCGGCCATATAGGAGACGCCACGTGCCCGACGCAAATGTGCCTTTTCCTGCGAGGGTTGAGAAAGAGTTGAAACGAGCGTCCCTCCTGGCTTGAGAACGTCCCAGGAGCGGTCCTGGGTGTCGCCCGCTACCAAGTCGAACACCAGGTCGACCGCATCGACGACCTCTTCGAAACGCTGATCCTTGTAGTCGACCGCCTGATCTGCACCTAGCTCATGGACAAAAACGAAGTCTTGGGCGGAGACGGTTGTGGCGAAGAACGCGCCGGCGGCCTTGGCCAGTTGGATCGCCAGATGGCCAACGCCGCCGGCTCCGCCATGGATGAGAACCCTTTGCCCGGATTTGAGGCCGCCATGCTCAAACAGGCCCTGCCAAGCAGTGATGCCCGCAAGCGGCACCGCAGCGGCTTCGACGTGGCTTAGACGTTCCGGCTTCGCAGCCGCCTCCGTCGCCTTGACCACGACATATTCGGCATCGCCGCCCCGATCATGACCAAGCATGGCAAATAGCGGGTCGCCCTTCTTCAACGTATGAGCCCGCGTACCGCACGTTTCCACCACGCCGGACACGTCACGCCCCAATGTGACGGGCAATGCCTGACCCGCCGAACCCTCGCGGGTCTTGTAATCGACCGGATTGACGCTCGCCGCGCGAACCCTGAGCACAACCTCGTCGTCAACGGGCTGAGGAAAGGGGACTTGATCGATCGAAAGAACCTCAGGTCCGCCAAAAGCATGGATGCGGACTGCTTTCATGTCGACATATCTCCTCTTCGCTGGCAGTTGGCGACAGTGTCACCGTTAGCCGCTGTGCGGCTCCGGTTGCTATGGCGTCCGAGGGCGTTCATCGGCGATGAACAGAGCGCCGGATTTGGCGGCTGCCATTCGAACGGGCAGGCCGTCGGCCTGGCGGTCAGAGGCATCTTGGTCCGACCGCCAAATCGGCTTCATCACACTCGCTGCCGCAGCGACGCCAGTCCTGCTAGGCCGTAGATTGCGTTGGAGGGTTCTGGTACATCATCCACAGCTCGATCGCAGCAAGGACCGCGACCAGAACGCCGATTACCACATGCACGCTCATGGCCGTGCTTGCCTGGAATCCAAGCACCCAGGGAGACACGATTACCCAAAGACCCACAACGAGGTTCAACCACTCTTCCCAGATAGCAAAGGCGGAGAGGGCGGCAACCGAAAGCAAGAAAATCACGATGCCGCTGCCCATGGCGTTCTGGGACTGCGTCCCCGCCGCGAAGGCGAATATCCAGGGAGAGAAAAAGAGAACTGCTCCGAGGATTAGATTTGCCACGTCACAAAGCTTGGCGTTTGACCACTGGTTCATGATTTTTCTCCATCAAGCGTGCTTTCCACGCTTCCGAAGCTCAGTCGGCTGGCCTTGAAACCGCCGGTCCACATGGAGGCAAGGCTACAACCGGACTTGCTGGCACTGTAACTGTGTTGCAGGCCATTGGTTCCAATCAACAAATCTGGAGCACCACCGGCTGAGCGTGGTGGCGGGCATTTTTTTCCTCGGCTGGGAGCATTCAGCGACTCTTGATCGGCCCGCGCGATACAAACGCAGCGGGAAGGTGCGAGGTGCAGGCCATCACCCATGTGATCGCCTCTCGATCATATTCGTCACCAGAGCGCCAGTCCTCGAAGAAGGCGTTCAACGTGCCGACACGCTCGGGCCAGACGTCGCTGGCCTGCAGCCCCAGTGACACGCCGAAATTGGTGAAAGCGAACTTCGTGTCGCGCAGCCACGGCGCGCGGCTGAAATAACCTGGCGGGTCGACCCACATCGTTTCCAGGGTTCTAAGCGATCGCCTCGTCTGGACCTCGGCCCATGGCTCCGCGGGGAAGAAGTGGGCGAGCCACAGCATCATGCCGAGACCGAGATCCTGTTCGATATCGAGCGTTTGCCAATCGTGCTCGATCAGGTCACGCATCTGCGCGATTTCGGGCGCCAGCTCGTCTTCATCGAGAATCCGGTAGGAGACATAGCCATCATAAGCGTCCATGCTGCCGAGGCCATAGCCGGGATAAGGACTGCTCAAGTCCTCCTGCATCTTCCAGATCACACCGCGGCCGGGGATCACAAAAGCCGGGTGAATGTCACGCGCCAGTGCGACACCGCGCGCGCGGTATCGCGGTTTCAGATCGCCGAGACGCGCCAAGGCAAACAGCCACATCGCCAGGTAGTGGAAGTATTGACCGTCACGATCAGCCGCTTCCCCGATCCTCAATCCGCGCCGACGACCGAGCACGCGCTCTACATCGGCCACCAGCCGCTCAGCCTCATCCAACCAGCGCGTCTCGCCTGTTTCCGTGTAGAGTGAGACGTAGAGCACGACCCCGAACGCATCAGTCCAGAGATACCGCAAGCCGTTAGGCCAGATGCCGTCGGCGCGCATCCAATCAAGTTTTCGCAGTACATAGTCGACGTCATGCAACATTGGCACCAACCCGAACGGACTGACCATGCGGTTGCGGCATACGAAGCGACATCCGCCTCTGTTTGGGCCGGCTATCGCAATCTGGTGCCCGCAGCCAACGCCGCCCTTGTCAGGCTGGCCTCAATGCATCTGCGAATGCTGTCCGCCATGCCGCGAGATGCCGCTCAATGCCTCACCCGCTTCTGCCGATTCGCCATTCATGGCGAGGTCGCCCAGCGAAACAATGCCGATCAGCCGCTTGTCGCGGTTCAACACCGGCAGGCGCCTTACTTGAAGCTCACCCATTCTGTGAAGGACGTCGTCTGCGTCTTCGTCACCGAAACAATATTCGACGTCAGGGGTCATCACCTCGCGAATTTTGGCATCGGGTCCTTTGCCTTGGGCGATGCCGCGGATCGCGATATCCCGGTCCGTTATCATGCCGACAAGCCGGTCGTTCTCACCCACCGGCATGACGCCGGCGTCGAGACGGCCCATGGTTCGAGCGGCCTCGCGTATGGTTTGTTCCGGATTGGCGATCTGGACGTCTTTCGTCATACAATCGGCAATTCTCATCGTAACCTCCTCACGTTCTGCGGCCCCGCGCCAGCTGATGCTTGAATGAGCGCCATTGGAAAACGTTCCACGGTTTCGGTCTGCACGCGCAAATAGCCTGCCGGCACCTTTTGGTACCCATTTTCATGCGCGAACCGCCGCCGGCGGCGGTCGAAGGAGAATGCACCATGCGCGGCAAAATCGCCGAACCCTGAAGAGCGCTGTGAAGGCGCAGGACAAGCGCCGGCTGCCGACATTGCGGCTGATCCATTCACGACCGAGGCAGCCGCGGCGTCACGCCGGTGTCGTGGAGGTCGCTTGCTGGCTGGAGCATCCAGCCGATTTCACGCGGGCCGTGCTCGGTTTTCTACGCTGAGCCTCGGCATGGCTGAGTGAAGTCCGCACGGTGTGAGCTTCATGGCCCTTTGCAAATCGGCACCGGCTGCGGCGGTGGTGCCGGGTGGTCCTTGCTGTACTGAGCGATGATCGGCTCGAGGGTCTTTCGCGGCCAGAATTTCGGAGTGCCTATTTCCTTCAGGCAGGATGCGTTCCAGTAAGCGCCTGACTGCGAATGGCTGGACGCTACCGCGGCGATGTCGCGTGATTCAGGGTAGATGTAGAGCGTCGTCGGGTTATCCTTGACCATTGGGATGATCTGCTGGGCATCCGCCGGCGACCAGCTGGTGCAGCCATTGCTGCGGCCGCTTGCATAGTCCACCAGCTTGCCGAACGGCACGTAGCCATCGTGGTCGGCGTGCGAGCTGTTGGGATTTTTGCGCAGGCACATGCCGTGCAGCACTTGGGCAGCGTGGCCGCCGATCACCCGCTGCCTGGCGTTCGCGGCTTCGCCCTCGCCGTCGAACTGTATGAAGGTGCGCTGGAAAACCGCGTCCTGTTTCGCGCCGACGCGATAGTAGCCCTTGAAGGAGGTTTTCGCCTCGCTGGTCATATAGGCGCCGCCGGCGGTCAATGATGAATCCATCGCATTGCCGAAGTTCTTCGCGCAGCGTCTGCCGTTGGCGAAGTCGACGACGCCTTTCAAATTCCGGCCGCTGCCGTGGCCCGACGAAATCGCGCGAAACGACTGGCTGGCTTCGCAAATGACATAGTAGCGGTGTCCGGGCTTGCCATCGCCCAGATCGCTGGGGCGCGTCGCGTCCATGGCGAAATAGCAGGGGTTTTTGACCGCACCTTGCGCCACCTTCTTGAGGTAGAGCGCGCGCGCCCGTTCCAGCACCACTTGTGAGATCTGCCCGTCGCTGTCGCCGACATGGGCTTGTAGCCAGGCCGGAACGTCAGATGGTGCGGCAAAGGATCGGGCCGACACCGCCACTGCGATAACCATGACAAGAAGGCTGGCGACGACACCCAGATAGACAGATCTTAACCGCACCGGATCAATTCTCCTATCGAAGCGCTTTGCGATTCCTTGCGCCGCCGAGAATCGATCATAAATGGTCCCGCATCAATCGGCGAAACACATCTTGTTTAGCGCGTTGAGGTAGTTTCAGCCTGCTCAACCGATGCCGGATCGTACTGCGCGCGCAGCGCATCGGACGACTGGCGAACCACTTCGGAGATCAGCAGCAGCTGTTTGGCTATCGGGCTTGTCTTGCGCCAGATCATGCCGATGGTCCGCGACGGCTGAGGACTGGCGAAGTGGGCGATGGAAACCGACGCCGAGCGTGTCTCCACCGGCACGGCCATTTCCGGGATCAAAGTGACGCCGACGCCGGCGCCGACCATTTGTACCAAGGTCGACAGCGAGCTGCCGTCCAGCAACTCCCTTGGCCGTGCCGAATGCATATTGCAGAACGACAGCGCCTGATCGCGGAAACAATGGCCCTCCTCCAGCAAAAGCAGCCGCATCTCGCGCAGCATTTCGCGATTGGGCACCGGCTTTCCCTCGTCCTCGCCGGGCCGGACCAGCACGAAGTTCTCGGCAAACAGCACGATTTCGGTCAGCGACGCTTCCGAAACCGGCAGCGCGACGATGGCCGCGTCGAGCCGGCCGTCGGCCAGTTCCTGGATCAGCTTCTGCGTCTGCGTCTCGCGCACGTGGATTTCGAGGCCGTCATGCATGCGGGAAAGGTTGCCGATGATGGCAGGCAGAAGGTAGGGCGCGATCGTCGGGATCACGCCGATGCGCAGCCGGCCCACGAGCCGGTCGCGCGAGGCGCGGGCCAGATCCGTCAGTTCATCTACCGAGCGCAGGATGTCGCGGACGCGCAAGGCAAACTCCTCGCCGAAATTGGTCAGCCGGACCTGTCGCGGACCTCGTTCAAAAAGCTCCGTGCCCAGCGTTTCCTCCAATTCCTTGATCTGCACCGAGATGGCGGGCTGGGAGATGGCGCAGGCATCCGCCGCGCGTCCGAAATGGTTGTGTCTGGCCAGCGCTTCGAAATAACGCAGCTGCTTCAGCGTCAGGTTTGTCATAGCGTAATCTTATCGCTGCAATCAGGAAATCCAACTTAAATTAATCACGCGACTTTGCTATAGGAACTGCGAGGAAGATCAGGAGCAGCCGGGACCATCTGGTCCAGGCGCTCGCAGCGACGGACATCCAAGATATTCGGTCGCGTATCGGGCACAGGTCATCGCGCCTGCCATGAAACGGACCACCTCCAGGGGCATCCAGTGTCCTTGCTCACGCAGCCGTTGAAACAGCTCAACACAGCCACGATCGGAGAAAAACATGGACGCCAACACAGACGACAACAGCAAGGGCAAATGCCCGGTTGCGCATGGGTCCTCCCGCAGGAGCAACCGTGACTGGTGGCCAAACCAACTTGACCTCGGCGTTCTGCACCAGCAATCGAACCTTTCGGATCCGATGGGCGAGGCGTTCGACTATGCCGAGGAATTCAAGTCGCTCGATCTCGATGCGGTGATCAAGGATCTGCACCACGTGATGACGGATTCGCAGGATTGGTGGCCCGCCGATTTCGGCCACTACGGACCGCTGTTCATCCGCATGGCCTGGCACAGTGCCGGCACGTATCGCATCGGCGACGGCCGTGGCGGCGCCGGCGCCGGCCAGCAGCGTTTCGCGCCGCTCAACAGCTGGCCGGACAATGCCAATCTCGACAAGGCGCGTCGGCTGCTGTGGCCGGTCAAGCAGAAATATGGCCGGAAGATCTCCTGGGCCGACCTGTTGATCCTCGCTGGCAATGTCGCGCTCGAATCGATGGGCTTTAAGACCTTCGGCTTCGCCGGTGGCCGCGCCGACGTCTGGGAGCCCGAGCAGGACGTGGATTGGGGTTCGGAAACCAAGTGGCTCGACGACGAGCGCTACTCCGGCGACCGCGAACTCCAAGGCAATCTCGGCGCCGTCCAGATGGGCCTGATCTACGTCAATCCGGAAGGGCCGAATGGCAAACCTGATCCGCTGGCCTCGGCACGTGACATCCGCGAAACCTTCAGCCGCATGGCGATGAACGACGAAGAGACCGTGGCGCTGATTGCCGGCGGTCACACCTTCGGCAAGACGCACGGCGCCGGCGATGCCTCGTTGGTGGGGGCCGAACCGGAAGGCGCCGGCATCGAAGCGCAGGGCCTCGGCTGGTCGAGCAAGTACGCCACCGGCATTGCCGGGGACGCGATCACCTCGGGTCTCGAGGTGACCTGGACCACGACGCCGACAAAGTGGAGCAACAACTTCTTCGACAATCTGTTCAACTACGAATGGGAGCTGACGAAAAGCCCGGCGGGCGCTCACCAGTGGACGCCGAAGGGCGGCGCTGGTGCCGGCACCGTGCCGGATGCGCATGATCCGTCAAAGCGCCGCGCGCCTTCCATGCTGACCACCGATCTCGCGCTGAGGGTGGATCCTGCCTATGAAAAGATCTCGCGGCGTTTCCACGAGCATCCAGACCAGTTTGCCGACGCGTTTGCCCGCGCCTGGTACAAGCTGACCCACCGCGACATGGGCCCGGTTGCTCGCTATCTCGGCCCGCTCGTGCCGAAGGAAGTGCTGATCTGGCAGGATCCGATCCCGGCGGTCGACCACGAATTGGTCAGCGAGCAGGATATCGCATCCCTGAAGTCGAAGATCCTGGCATCGGGCCTGTCGGTCTCCGAGTTGGTCTCGACCGCTTGGGCGTCGGCCTCGACGTTCCGCAATTCCGACAAGCGCGGCGGCGCCAACGGTGCCCGCATCCGGCTCGCGCCGCAGAAGGACTGGGAGGTCAATCAGCCGGCCGAACTGTCGAAGGTGCTTGCCAGGCTTGAAGGCATCCACAGCGAGTTCAACGCGGCACAGACCGGCGGCAAGAAGGTTTCGCTTGCCGACCTCATCGTGCTCGGCGGCGTCGCCGCGGTCGAAAAAGCCGCGAAGGATGGGGGCCATGAGGTGAAGGTGCCCTTCACGCCAGGCCGCATGGACGCCTCTCAGGAACAGACGGATGTTCATTCCTTTGCGCCGCTCGAGCCGAAAATCGATGGCTTCCGCAACTATGCCAGGGGCAAGCAGCCGATGTCGACCGAAGCCATGCTGGTCGATCGGGCGCAATTGCTGTCGCTGACGGCGCCGGAGATGACGGTGCTGGTCGGCGGCTTGCGGGTGCTTGGCGCCAACACGGCCAAGTCGAAGCATGGCGTGTTCACCGACCGGCCGGGAACACTGACCAACGACTTCTTCGTCAACCTGCTCAGCATGAACACGGTCTGGGATCCGGCCTCCGGCTCCGACGAAGTCTATGAAGCGCGCGATCGTAAGACCAATGCCGTCAAGTGGACCGGCACGCGCGCAGACCTGATCTTCGGTTCGCACGCACAATTGCGCGCACTTGCCGAGGTCTATGGCTCCGCGGACGCCGGGCAGAAATTCGCCAGGGATTTCGTGGCGGCATGGACCAAGGTGATGAACGCCGACCGCTTCGACATCGCCTGAGATCGCTAGAGCGGGATGCATTTGAATTGAACCTGGCATCCCGCTCTAACTGTTTGTTTTAGCCGCATTTCTGCGACGCCAAGCGATTCCGCTTGGCTGCAAAATGCTCTAGTGGCGATCCGGCCTTGCCGGAGCGCCAATCCTCCCACGGCTTGGATCAGGGCCGCGTTTCCAGCGATGGGAACGCGGCCCTGTCGCAAGAGGCTGCCCCTTGGTGGATCGTGCCTTGCCGGGCAATACTGCTATCTCGTCTGCGTAGCGTCTCCGCTGGTGCACCATGGTCGAAATCGTCAAACCCGCGCTTGAACATTTGCCGTCCTACAAGGCGGCGCTCGAGCGTGGCTGGTCGCCGGACAATGTGCGGCTGATGGAAGCGACGCGCGAGCAGCTTGCGGCAATCGAAAAAGATCCGGTGGCCTTTCTCGCCGACCTCGACGATCCACAGGCCAGGGGCGGTCCGATCACCTTGCCCGATGGCAAGCAAGTGCCGCGCCTGCCGGGCTTCCGCCGCTGGATCTGGGACGGCGAGGCATCGGGCTCGATCGGCTTCCGCTGGCAGCTGGGAACGGCAGAGCTGCCGCCACATGTGCTTGGCCATATCGGCTATGCGGTGGTGCCGTGGAAGCGGCGGCGCGGCTACGCCACCGAGGCGCTGCGGCAGATGCTGGACGAGGCAAGGGCGGTCGGCTTGTCCTAT
Organism: Mesorhizobium sp. M0047; assembly: GCF_040323315.1. NCBI lineage: Bacteria > Pseudomonadati > Pseudomonadota > Alphaproteobacteria > Hyphomicrobiales > Phyllobacteriaceae > Mesorhizobium > Mesorhizobium sp. M0047. The sequence goes on from NZ_JAMYUW010000046.1 coordinate 19,908, forward strand.
GTCGAGATCACCGCCAAACCAGGCAATCCAGCCTCGCACAGTGTCATCCTTGCCAATGGCGGCAGGCTGGTCGAGCGCTTCTTCGAGGACGCCGCCTATGGCGGGGTGGAAAGTTTGCGGTTTCGGATCGAGTTGTAGGGGAATGGCGCAATCTTATCCGGGGCAGGCTGGGAGAAATCCCCTTATATCCGCTGGCGCAGCCCCTCTCCGACCGCTTCGCGGCCACCTCCCCCCACTTTCGTGGGGCGAGGAACCCAAGCCTTGCAGCGGCGGTGCGAGGTCTGCTTTCTGTCCTCACAGCTCCTGGATCGCTGCCAGCACCAGCCTCTCACCCATGCTCGTCAGTGCACAGCGCGTGGTCGGACAGCGCGCGGATAACGTAGCAGTCGCCGACCGTCTTGCCATTGCAGCAGGTGGCGATGCGTTCGAGTTCGGCCTCCAGCCGCTTCAACTGGGCGATCTTGTCCTGCACCGAGATCAATTGTTCCTCGGCGATCCTGTCGGCGTGGCCGCAGGGCTGCTCAGGATGGCCGCTCAATTCGATCAGCGAGCGGATGTCCTCGACAGCGAAACCGAGGTCGCGGGCGTGGCGGATGAAGGCCAGCCGCTCCAGTTCCTGCCTGGAATAGCGGCGCTGGTTACCTTCCGAGCGTTCGGGTGCGGCTACCAGGCCCATCTGCTCGTAGTAGCGGATGGTCGGTACCTTGACTCCGGTGCGGCGCGAGAGATCACCGATCGAAAACATGGGTTTTGCCTCTTGAAGCTCTAGTGACTAGAGCAATTACTGTGCCTAGCATCAGCATTCAAGACCCATGCGGCGACGCCGCACGGGCAAGACAGATAGGTGATGCGATGACGGTGCCTCTCAAGCAGACGCGGTTCAGGATCGGCGGTATGGATTGCGCCTCCTGCGCGGCCAAGATCGACACGGCGGTTCGCCGTCTCGACGGCGTCGCTGATGTCTCGGTTTCAGTGATCGGCGCCAGCATGACGGTCAGTCACGGTGGCGCACTGCCGGAAGACAAGGTGCTGCGGCAGGTTGCGCGGCTTGGGTATGGCATCAAAAAGGCCGAAGCCAGGATCGATGGGCACGCTTCAGCAGTCAAAGCGTATGACCATGCTGATCATGACCACGAAGGCCACGATCATGGCGAGCCGGCCAGCAAGCAGGCCATCGCTTCATACATGGGTGGCGAGCCGGGGCAGGCGTGGTGGCATTCCCGCCGCGCGACGCTGACGCTGGCTTGCGCGGCGGTACTTCTTGCCGCCTACGGCATCGGTCATCTGTTCCCAGTGTCCGAGCGCTGGGTGTTCCTGGCCGCGCTGCTGGTCGGCCTGCTGCCGGTCGCGCGGCGCGCGCTGATGGCGGGACTGGCCGGCACGCCGTTCTCGATCGAGATGCTGATGGCCATCGCGGCGACAGGCGCCGTGATGATCGGCGCGACGGAAGAAGCGACCGCCGTGGTGGTGCTGTTCCTGATCGGCGAACTCCTGGAAGGTGTTGCCGCCGGCCGTGCGCGGGCGAGCATCCAGCGACTTGCCGATATGGTGCCGAAGACGGCACTGGTCGAGCGCGCAGGCGGCACATCGGAGATTCCCGCTGAAGACCTTGCGATCGGTGACGTCATCGTGGTGCGGCCGGGCGACCGTATTCCCGCCGATGGCGAGATCGTCGAGGGTTCGAGCGATATGGACGAGGCGCCGGTGACCGGCGAGAGCACACCGAAGCGCAGGGGTGTCGCGGAAGTCGTCTTCGCCGGCACGATCAGCACAGACGGCGTGCTCAAGGTGCGGGTGACGGCAGCCGCGTCGGACAACACCATCGCCCGCATCGTGCGGCTGGTGGAAGAAGCGCAAGAGGCCAAGGCGCCCACCGAGCGCTTCATCGACCGCTTCTCGCGTTATTATACGCCAGCTGTGCTGGCCGTCGGCGCGCTGGTGGCGCTGCTGCCGCCGCTGTTTGCCGGCAGCGACTGGAACGAGTGGATATACAAGGGCCTGGCGATCCTGCTGATCGGCTGCCCCTGCGCGCTGGTCATCTCGACGCCGGCGGCGATCGCCGCAGGTCTTGCGGCCGGCGCGCGGCGTGGCCTGCTGATGAAGGGCGGTGCCGTGCTGGAAGGGTTTCGCGGGATTACGGCGGTCGCCTTCGACAAGACCGGCACGCTGACGGCGGGCAAACCAGTCGTCACCGACATCGCGGCCTATGGGCGCGACGAACGCACCGTGCTGGCATTGGCGGCAGCACTGGAGCAAGGCTCCAGCCATCCGTTGGCGATGGCGATCCTGGAGAGGGCCAAGACTGCCAAGGCGCCGGTGCCGCCGGCGCTGGCGGCGAAGGCGATTTCCGGCAAGGGCGTCGAGGGCAGCGTCGGCGCCGTCGCTGTCTTCCTGGGCTCCGGTCACGCGGCGAGCGAACGCGCCGTGATGACCAAAGCGGAGCGCCTTGCCGTCGACAGGTTCAACGGCCAAGGCAAGACGGTGTCGGTGCTTGTTGCCGATGGCGTGGTGGCGGGGTTGATCGCCATGCGCGATGAGCCGAGACCGGATGCGGCGTCGGGTATTGCGGCACTGAAGGCCGAGGGCATCCGGGCGGTGATGCTGACTGGCGACAACCGCCGCACCGCCGAAGCCATCGCCGCTTCGCTCGGCATCGAGGCGCGGGCAGAGTTGCTGCCACAGGACAAGCTGCGCATCGTCGGTGAGCTGCAGTGCGAGGGGTTGAAAGTCGCCAAGGTCGGCGACGGCATCAACGACGCGCCGGCGCTCGCCGCCGCCGATATCGGCATCGCCATGGGTGGCGGCACCGATGTGGCGCTGGAAACCGCCGACGCTGCGATCCTGCATGGCCGGGTCATGGACGTCGTGCGCATGGTAAAACTGTCGCGGGCGGTGATGGCCAATATCGGCCAGAACATCGGGGTGGCACTCGGGCTGAAGGCGGTGTTCCTGGTCACCACCATCGCCGGCATCACCGGACTGTGGCCGGCGATCCTGGCCGATACCGGCGCCACCGTGCTGGTCACCGCCAACGCCATGCGCCTGCTGCGCTGGCGCGGGTGAGTCGACAGTCTTACCGGAGGATCGCGGTCACGCCGGTGTTGAGCAGCGTGCATTGGCCGACGCGCACGTCGGGCATCAGTGATCGCATTGTGCGATCCGATCACTAAGAGTGCACCACCAGCGGCACGAGGCCCTCGTGCCGCTCATCGAGATAGCAGACCATGTGGTCGCCGATGCGCTGAAACGTAAGGTCGACCTTCGCCTTACCGACCGCTAGGTGCCGGATCACGATGTTGTCGATGCCGATCGGCAACCGGGGCTGCTGGACATTGATCTCGTGTTTCCAACCGTCGACTCGAATCCCCAGGCAGGCCTGCAGCAACATAAAGGCGGATCCGGCCGACCATGCCTGTGGCAGACAGGCTACGGGATAGGCGATCGGCGCGTCGCCGATCGCGCGCGTAAAGCCGCAGAATAGTTCCGGCAGCCGCATGTTGAAGCGGACCGCCGCCTCAAACATACTGCTCATCAGCTTTACAACGCTTGTCCGCTCCTGGTAGCGGGCGAGCCCAGCGGCGCAGATCGCCGTGTCATGTGGCCAGATCGAACCGTTGTGATAGGACATCGGGTTGAATGGAAGCTCGTCGTCGGCCAGGGTGCGAACGCCCCAACCGCTGTGGAGGTGAGCTGACAGCAGCTGCGCGGCAATCGATTGCGCCCGTTCTGCTGACGGTAGCCCGACATAAAGCAGGTGACCCGCGTTGGAGGCTCGCACGGCGCATTGCTTGCCTTCTCCGTCTATTGCCAAGGCGTAGAAGTTGCTCTCCGGCATCCAAAACCGCGTCTCCACCGCGCTGCGGATCCTTTCTGCCATAGCGCTCCAGCGTGCGGCCTTGGCGTCGTCGCCGCGCTTTGCCGCCAGTGCAGCCATGCCTTGGTAGGCCGCAAAGACATAGCCTTGCACCTCTACCAATGCGATTGGTCCCTTGGGTATCGTGCCATCGGCATGGAAGATCGCGTCGGCGCTGTCCTTCCAGCCTTGGTTGAAAAGCCCCGTATCCGACCCCCTGTTGTAGGTCACGAAGCCCTCTCCGTTGCGAGCTCCGACCTCCTCCATCCACGCGATCGCGGCACACAGGGAATCCCACATGCGGTCGACGAATTCGTGATCGCCGGTGCGATCGGCGTAGGAGCAAGCCAGGTAGACATAGAGAGGAGTGGTGTCGACGCCACCATAGTAGCGGCCGAACGGCAGTTCGCGCAGTACAGCCATTTCCCCCTTGCGCGTTTCATGCATGATCTTGCCGGGCTCGGCATCGTCAAATATCGACGTTTCTGTCGACTGATAGCGGGCAAGGTACGCCAGGACGCCGCGAGCGAGCTCAGGGTTCAGCCACAACATCTGCAAGGCGGAAATGACGCCGTCGCGGCCAAAGGCGGTCGAGAACCAGGGAATCCCCGCGTACGGATATGGCCCAGTTTCCAGATCAGTGGTCAGCAACGCGATGTCGGCGCGCGTGCGCGTGAGCCAGTCATTAAACACGCGACCGGAACTGAACACCGTGGCGCCCTGTCGACGCTTTGAGCGCATGGCAAACCGGGCCCGTGCCGCGGCCGCGCGGAAACGATCACTGGATGGGGCTTCTTCGCTGTGACCGACCTCCAGATACAGCTCTCTTCTGTCGCGCCTTGCCACCAGAATGCGAAACTCGGCGTGATTGGGATGCACCTGATCGGGCCTCATCGAAAACGCGATGACAGATTGGCGCGATACATTGTCGAGGCCTTCATATCGGAACGTGACGCTCTTCTCGCCGACCAACGCATCATGCGCACGACCACGGCGGCTTCGGGTAGTGCCGCGCACCTCGAACATATCACGGAAATCGGCGTCAAAGTCGAAACGGACCGGCAGCAGCACCTCGCGCCTGGCGTAGTTCGAGAAGGTGATCCGCTCGAACATGCGGTCCTGCCAGATGAACCGGGTCCGATTGATGTGGACGACGCCTGGCAGCGTTTCGCTGCCGTTTGGCCCGATGGTGGCCAGATTGGTGAGATTGGCGTTGAATAGAATGTTGTCCTGCGACAGCGAGGCGCCGAGCAGCGAGGGCATACGGCCGCCAATGAACAGACGGAAGCGCGACAGCACACGCGTATCGTCGCGGAAGAGCCCGTCGCCAGTGCCGCGTATGTCACCATAGCTGTCGGTGACGATGAAGCAGTCCTCATGCTTCAGAGCAAATTGCCTGTGCGGCTCGCGCGGCGCCGATTCGTCCAGTGCCGGGAGAGCCACAGCTGGATCAAGCTTTCGGTCTTCGACTTCAATGGTCATGTCAGCCCTCCTGTTCATCAGTCCCGTACTCGCGCGTGCGGTCGCGGGCAGCGTGGTTCGAATTCTTGGCGAATGATTGGCAACTTTCGCTCTTTCGGCCCGATCAAACGCCGCTCGAACCATCGGTTCTAGGCGGCCGGCTCGGCCACGACCATCGCAGCCGCATCCGCAGCGCAGCCATTTGAGGGGCCAGGTGCAAGTCGCCTGGCGCCCGCGAGCGAGCGGTAGACCGCCATGTAGTCGCAGCACATGCGTCCAACCGTGAACCGCTTTTCAAAAATTTCCCGCACCCGCGCACGATCGAGATCGCCTACCCGCCGGACGGCCTCAACAGCTTCGCCAACACCTTCCACGATCAGTCCGGACACTCCATCGTCGATGACCTCTGGAACGGCGCCGCGGTTGAAGGCGATCACCGGGGTGCCGCAGGCCATTGCCTCGATGGTTACAAGGCCGAACGGTTCGGGCCAGTCGATCGGAAACAGCAGCGCTGTCGCTCCGCCCAAAAAATCTGCCTTCTGACGTTCATCGATCTCGCCAACGAACTCGACGTTCGAATGTCGAAGCACCTTGGGTTCGACCTTCTCATTCCAAAATGATTGGTCCACCGGGTCGATTTTTGCCGCGATCTTCAGCGGCCTTCCGGCGCGCGCTGCGATTTCTATCGCCGCTTCCGGCCCTTTTTCCGGTGAGATGCGGCCAAGGAAAGCCAGATAGCCCGAGGCTTTCGGCCGGAAGGGGAGAATGTCGGGCGGCAGGCCGTGATAAACTGTTCCGAGCCAATCGACCGGTGGCATGGGCCGGCGCTGGTCATTGGAAATCGAGACCAGTGGAATGTCGTCGAACATCGCGTAAAGTTGCGCCAGGTCCGGAAGGTCGAGCCGGCCATGTAGGGTCGTAACGGTTCGCCGCGCGAACTCACGGATCATCGGAAAGTGGAGAACATCGACGTGAAAATGCAGCACATCGAATTCATTCGCCCGTCTGCGAACCTGTTCAAGCATCATGACGTGATACGGAACATGGTTCTGGGCGCCAGGGTTCAGCCGTAGTGCAGCATTGCAACACGCGACCAGTTCGGCCGAAGTGCTTGAATCGCCGCTGGCGAACAACGTCACTTCGTGGCCCTGTCGAACCAGCTCTTCCGTCAAATAGGAAACGATACGCTCAGTCCCTCCATAAAGCCTCGGCGGTACCGACTCGATCAGAGGTGCGATCTGGGCTATCTTCATCTGCGGAGCACCTGAAAGCGGAAGTCAGCCTTCAAACCAACCGGCGATGGCACGACCCTCCTTCACCTATTCACATCACCGCCAACTTTCGGATTGCTGATTTGTTCCGGGGAACAATCGCTGCGCCGCGACGCCGCCCCGAACAACGACAAGGGACGCCCATCTCGGCGCGAGCCGCCGTCGAACGGCGGATGCGGGCGATCCTGCATGGCCAGGGCATGGACCTCGTGCGCATGGCAAAACTGTCGCGTGCGATGATGGCCGATATCGGACAGAACATCACCCTGACGCTGGGGCTGAAGGCGGTGTTCCTGGTCACCACCATCGTCGGCGGCCTGTGGGCGGCGATCCTGGCGCGGATCAGGGCTTTGTTCGAGCTCTACTCCGCTGGGGCCGTCAGCGGCGGCGTGGCTTTGCTGCGTCCTTCCCAGACATAAGAGGCGAGCGCCACCGCGACCGCGACCAGCATGGCGACGGCGCCGAGCAGCGGCAGGCTGCGATAGCCAAATCCGGCATTGAGCGTGGCAGCGCCCAGCGACGCGGCAAGCGCGATGCCGACATTGAAGCCGGACGGAATGAGCGACGAAGCGAGGTTCGAGGCGTCCGCCGTCCAGGCCAAGATGCGGGTCTGGATCGGTGTGCCGATGGCGAAGTTGAGGCCGCCCCAGACGACGATCGCGATGACCATCGGCAGGGGAAAGGGGCTGACGACATAGATGACGGCTAGCGTCGCCGCCTGCAGGGCCAGCATCGAGATCAGCGACGGCATCAGCTTCCAGTCGGAGAGCTTGCCGCCGAGGAAGACGCCTAGCGTGGCGCCGACGCCATTGAGCAGCAGCACCCACGGCACCCAGCCCTCGTCGAGCCCGGTGACCTCCAGCAGTGTCGGGGTGATGTAGGTGAACAGGCCAAACTGGCCGATCATCAGCATCAACATCAGGATCAGCGAGGTCCAGACCTGCTGCCGCGCCAGCACGCGAACCTCGCGGGCAAAGCCGGCGGGCCTCGCCGACGATCCGGTGGTGCGCGGCAGCAGCGCTGCCATGGCAAGCATTGCCGTCACGCCCAGCGCGCACATCACCCAGAAGGTGGCGCGCCAGCCCCAGATGTTGCCTATCGCGGTGCCGGCGGGCACGCCGATGACGTTGGAGACGGTAAGGCCGGACAGGATGACGGCAACCGCCATGCCGCGTTGGTCCTCGCGCACAAGACCGACGGCGACGACCATGGCGACGCCGAAATAGGCGCCGTGCGCGACCGCGACAGCAATACGCAACAGCAGCATCGAGGTGAAGTCGGGCGCCAGCGCGCAGGCGGCCTGGCCGATGGTGAAGGCGAAGGCGAGGCCAAGCAGCAAGTTCTTGCGCGACAGCGACTTGGTGGCGAGCGCCAGCAGCGGGCCGCCGACGGCGATGCCGCAGGCATAGCCGGAGACGAGATAACCGGCGGAGGGAACCGAAACGCCGAGCCCTTGCGCCACTTGCGGCAGCACGCCGGCAATGACGAATTCAGTGGTGCCGAAGGCAAAGGCGGCGATGAACAGCGCGATGAGCGGAAGCGACATGGCAGGAATTGGATCCTCGATTGCAGGCGTCAAACCACGGACGGACGTCGCGGACAATTCAGAAATTGTTGGCGCCGGTTTAGGTTTTCTTGATCGAGACCCAACGCAACCTGCTCGCGCGACAGCCGGTGAGGGCGCGCCCGGGTCGGTCGCGCCAAGGCCGCCATGCTACGGTCTAGCGCCCGTAGGGAATTCTCAGCCAGGCGCGTTCATGGGCATAGTAGAGCAGCGATTTGGTGGCGACCTCGGTCAGGCCGATTGTCGCGGCGAGCTTGACGCTTCCCGTCACGACCAGCGAAATGATCATCGTGTCGATGGTGCCGGTCACGCGCCAGGAGAGCGCCTTGGCAAAACTGCGTGAATGGGTATCCATCGATTTCCTCCGAAAGGCTGGGCTAATGAACCCTTATCCCGACTGGAGGAAACAGAGCAAAGGTATTTTGCCGCAGAAGCGCGTACGGTACCGGATGGTGTCGTGGATCAGCTCGCCTTCAGCCGCGATCCGGTGAGCAGGCCGCGCTCTTCGAGCACCGGATAGGCCATCGAGGCCAGCAGCGAGTTGATCTGCTTCAGGTCGCGGATGGTGTCGAGATGGATCGAACTGGTCTCGACGCTTTTGGCGGTGCCGTCGCGCAGCCGTACGAAATGACTGGCGCTGGTTTCCTTCTCGCGATCGCGCAGCCGGTCCTTTTCCAGCACCAGCTGGCGGGCTGTCTCGGGGTCGCGCGAAACCAGGACGTTGAAGGCTAGCCGCGCATTGGCGAGCACCGAGCTGTGGAAGGCGAACAACTCGCTCCAGCCTTCGTCGGTGAATTCCAGTCCGCGCTCGAACTTCTTCTTCACATGCACCAGCATGTTGCGCACGATGATATCGCCGACCTGCTCCAGCTTGACGCAGGCGCCGATCAGCTCCTGGCACCGCAAGGCCTCGTCCTCGGTCAACGAATTCCTGGTAAGCTTGGCCAGATAGAGCTTGATCGCGGCGTGCTTTCTGTCGACGCGGTCGTCGAGTGCAGCCAGCGCCTTGATCTTGTCGGCGTCGGTACTTTCATAAAGTTCGATGATGCGCTTCAACATGATCTCGACTGTCTCGCAGACCCGCACCACTTCGCGCGTGGCATTGGCCAGCGCCTGGCTTGGCACGTCGAGAGCGCTCTCGTTAAGCGCGGATAGCTCGACGACATCGAGCGAGGCGGCGGGTACGGGCTTGATGCCAAGCGCTACGATCTTTTCGGAAGCGCGATAGACGAAGCCGGCCAGCGGCAGCCCGGCGAGCAGGATCAGCACATTGAACAGGATGTGGGCGTTGACGATCTGGTCCGCGGCCGTCGAACCGAGAAAGGCGAAGTGCGGCCTGAAGATCATGACCAGGATCAGCATGACCAGCGAGCCAAGCCCGCGCATCAGGAGATTGCCGACCGGCACGACGCGCACTTCGGGGCTCGACGAGCGGGTCAGCATCGGCGCGATGATCGAAGAGCCGAGATTGACGCCGAGGATGAGGACGACGCCGAGTTCCGGCGTGATCAGGCCGCGGCCGGCGAGCGTCGCCATCAACAGAACCGCCGCGATGCTCGACTGGAACAGCCAGGTGATCAGCGCCGCCAACAGGTAGGCGGTGATGGAATCAGTCGAGAAGTAGTTGATGATGACCGGCAGGAGCTGGCTGTTGCGCAACGGCTCCGATGCTTGGCCGATCATTTCCAGCGACAGGATCAGAAGACCGATGCCGACCAGGATGCGGCCGGACTGGCGCCAATCGCGGCGCTCGGTAGCCATGAACATCACCGTGCCGGTGATCAGGCAGAGCGGCACCAGCAGGGTGAGATCGAAGGTCAGCAGCTTGACCACCAGCGCCGAGCCGATCTCGGCGCCGCGCACGGCAAGCTGGCCCGCGGCGCCCGAGACGATGCCGGAGCCGGCGAAGGAGCCGACCAGAAGCGTGACGGCGGTGGAGCTCTGCAACGCGATGGCGAGGCCGGTGCCGGCCAGCACCGCCATGACCGGATTGCGCATGGTGGCGCGCAGACGATGGCGCAGCACGTCGCCATAGGCGCGCTCGACGCCGGTCTTGACCATGCGGGTGGCAAACAGCATCAGCGCCACGGCGCCGGCCAGATGCAGAAGAACGACGGAGCCGCTCATCTTGCCGCACGCATGCGAACAGGGCGCGCGACGCGACCAGCGTGGCGGGCGGGATGAAAAGCGGGGTTACGAATCATGTTCATGGCAGTCGCCGATAATACTCGAATATTTTAGCCGGATAATAAAATATTGTCGATTTTAATGGCCGTTGCCGCGCGACAGGCCGCGACAGACGGTGTCGGAAAATGGATTGAGGCGCAAATGGTTGCATTGCCAAGCCGCTGTGCGGCGGCGGATCGGCCAGGTTTGCCGCGCGTTTGGGCTCTTGATTTTGCGATGACGTCCAACTCTCTCGGATAAATAGATGAATTCATTACATAATTGTAATGCAGGCGTTCAGTTTCGGTTCATCGATGTCCCGCCATTCCTCTGATGTCGAAAACCAAGGAGACTTCTCATGAAACGCATTATCCTTTCGGCCCTCGCTTTCTCGATGCTGGCCGCCACGTCATTCACCGGCCAGGCCGCGTCGCTGAATGCGCCGGTCGCGCCGCAGTCGAACTACAGCCAGGTCGACTGGCAGAAGCCCGGCAAGCATGTCGACGTGCGTAAGCGCGTCGTGGTGAAGAAGAACGTCGTCGTGAAGCGCAGCCATTGGCGCAATGGCCAGAAATATTCCAGCTGGAAGCGTCACCAACCGATCCGCGATTATGGCCGGTACGGCCTGCATCGTCCCGGTCGCGGTCAGGAATGGATCCGCGTCGGCAACGACTACGTGCTGGTCGGCATCCTCTCCGGCGTCATCTTCGGCGCGCTTGCCGCGCAGTAACCGGCAGCTTACCGGGCAGCGAAAGGGGGCGGCCAGCAACGGCCGCCTTTCTTTTTGCCCTGTGGAAACCGGGTACGGCCCGCATTAGGGGTCGTCGGATTTCGCGGGCATGATTATATGGTGGGGAAACGAGTTCCCCGATGCGCTTCCCACCCGCCTTCCTCGACGAGATCCGCGACCGCGTGCCGATTTCATCGGTTGTCGGCCTGCGCGTCGCGTGGGACCGGAAGAAGACCAACACGCCGCGCGGCGACTATTGGGCCTGCTGCCCGTTCCATGGCGAGAAAAGCCCGTCCTTCCACTGCGAGGACAAGAAGGGCCGCTACCATTGTTTCGGCTGCTCGGTGTCGGGCGATCATTTCAAGTTCCTCACCGAACTCGACGGGATGAGCTTTCCCGAAGCGGTCGAAAAGATCGCCGACATGGCTGGCGTGCCGATGCCGGTTCGCGATGCGCAAGAGGAGCGACGCGAAAAGGAACGCGCCAGCCTGACCGACGTCATGGAGATGGCGACCGCTTTCTTCCAGGAGCGGCTGCAAGGGCCAGAGGGGGCAAAGGCCCGCGCCTATCTGCGCGATCGCGGGCTGACGCCGGCGACGCAGCAATCGTTCCGGCTCGGCTTCGCACCCGACAGCCGCAATGCGCTGAAGGAGCATCTTGCCGCCAAGGGGGTGCCCAAGGCTGATATCGAGGCCTGCGGGCTGGTGCGCCACGGCGACGACATTCCGGTCTCCTATGACTGGTTCCGCGACCGCATCATGTTCCCGATCCCGGATTCGCGCGGCAAGATCATCGCCTTTGGCGGTCGCGCGCTGGCGCCCGATGCGCTGGCCAAATACATGAATTCGCCCGACACCGAACTCTTCCACAAGGGCAATGTGCTCTACAATTTCGCCCGCGCCCGCAAGGCATTGGCCAAGGGCGGCACGGTCATCGCCGTCGAAGGCTACATGGACGTCATCGCGCTGGCGCAGGCCGGCTTCGAGAATGTCGTGGCGCCGCTCGGCACCGCGCTCACCGAAAATCAGCTCGAGCTGCTTTGGCGCATGGCGCCGGAGCCGATGCTGTGTTTCGACGGCGACAAGGCCGGGCTCAAGGCAGCGTGGCGAGCCGCCGACATGGCACTGCCGTCGGTGCAGGCCGGGCGCTCGGCGCGCTTCGCGCTGCTGCCGGAAGGCAAGGATCCCGACGATCTGGTCAGGGCCGACGGACCGGATGCGTTCCGCATCGTGCTGGCCGAGGCGCGACCGCTGGTCGATCTGTTGTGGATGCGTGAGACGGCGGGCGGCGTCTTCGACACGCCGGAGCGGCGGGCCGAACTCGAGAAGACGCTTCGCGAGCTGACCAGCCGCATCCGCGACGAAAGCCTGCGCTACCATTATCAGCAGGAGATGCGCGAACGCGTGCTGAGCTTTTTCGGCTCCCAGCGCAGCACCAGGCAAGGACGCCAGGATGGACGACCGGGCCAGGTCAAGGCCGCCGCGCCCGGCGGTCAGTTCGCCAAGAGCGGTGGCGGCCGCATCGCCATCACCGAAAGCCTTGGCCAGTCGGCACTGGTCAAGCGCGGCAGCGAGGGGATGTCGGTGCGCGAGGCGACGATCATCGTCGCGCTGGTCAACCATCCGGCGCTGATCGACGAGAATTTCGCCCATATCGAGTTTCTCGATCTTGGCAACTCGGACCTGAGGCGGCTGCATGGCGCGATCCTCGATGCGATGGCGCATGACATGGCGAATGACCGTCAGGCCGTTATAGCGACGATCGAACGCGCCGGCTGCGCCGAGATCTGGGAGCGTGCCGTCGGCCTGATCCGGCGAATGCGGCAATGGCCGGCATTGGAGACCGCCGCCCTTGACGATGCCCGCGACGCTTTCAGCCAGGCACTGCACTTGCAGCGCAGCGCGCGCACCTTACATAAGGAGCTGAAACAGGCGGAAGCGGCGCTCGCTACTGATCCCACAGACGAAAATTACCGGCACCTGATCGAAATTCAGGCGCAATTTCAGGATGTACAGGCAACGGAAGCGCTGATCGAAGGATTCGGTGTGTCCTCGGGCAGGGCCGGGCGGGCTTAAGGCATGATCCCGAAAAGCGGGAACCGGTTTTCGGAGAAGATCATGCTTCCACCAAGAATGACAAGGCCTTTCCGATCCAAGGAGCGGAACGGGCCTCGCAAGAGAATGACAGTGAGGCGTTGCGCGTCCAAATGGTGCGCGGCGGGCTAAGTCGGGTAATTGATTCGCTTTTTTAAGGCGAATCATGCGAGAGGCGCTTGACCTTCTGGCAGAATGACGGAATCAGGACGATTCGAAACGTTAACCCGAACCCGCGTCGACGGGAAATAAGCGATGTGGGGGTACTGGTCACTGGACAGGCAGCCTGCCTGCCACAGATACCAGGGTTAATCTGGACTTAATGCGTGTCGCCCAAAAGGAAACCGGTTTTGGGGACAACGACATGCACCAAACGACGAGTTGATGCAGTTACTGGCCCGGTGAACCGCGTTCATAAGCGAGCGCATCCGATTTGACTGGTCCGACAGCTTACGCGGCTTTGATGTTCGGCCGCTAGGAGAAGAAAAAGACTATGGCGACAAAGGAAAAGGAAGAGGTCGAAACCGAACGCGAAGGCGCCACCGATGGCCCTCTGCTCGACCTTTCCGATGATGCTGTCAAGAAGATGATCAAGGCCGCCAAGAAGCGCGGCTATGTCACTATGGACGAGCTGAATTCGGTGCTGCCCTCCGAGGAAGTAACCTCCGAGCAGATCGAGGACACGATGGCGATGCTGTCCGACATGGGCATCAACGTGGTCGAGGACGACGAGCAGGGTGAGGAGCCCGAGGCCGCCGACACCGCGGCCGATGCCGAGGAAGACGCCAACGAGCTGGCCGAGCAGACCGGCACGGCCGTTGCCGCCACCACGACGAAGAAAGAACCGACCGACCGCACCGACGATCCGGTGCGCATGTATCTGCGCGAGATGGGCTCGGTCGAGTTGCTGTCGCGCGAGGGCGAAATCGCCATCGCCAAGCGCATCGAGGCCGGCCGCGAGACGATGATCGCGGGCCTGTGCGAAAGCCCGCTGACCTTCCAGGCCATCATCATCTGGCGTGACGAGCTCAACGAATCGAAGATCCTGCTGCGCGAGATCATCGATCTCGAAGCCACCTATGCCGGACCCGAAGCCAAGCAGGCACCGGTGGTCGAGCGCATCGAGGAAGCCAAGGTCGAGGACAAGCCGCGCCGTTCGCGCGACGAGGAAGACGACGTCACCAATGTCGCCGCCGATACGCGCGGGCTGGTCGATGACGACGAGGAAGACGAGGACGAAGCAAGCCTTTCGCTGGCGGCCATGGAAGCGGAACTGCGCCCGCAGGTGATGGAGACGCTCGACGTCATCGCCGACACCTACAAGAAGCTGCGCAAGCTGCAGGACCAGCAGGTCGAGAACCGTCTGGCCGCCGCCGGCACGCTGTCGCCCAGCCAGGACCGCCGGCTGAAAGAGTTGAAGGACCAGCTGATCAAGGCGGTGAAGTCGCTGTCGCTCAATACGGCGCGCATCGAGGCGCTGGTCGAGCAGCTCTACGACATCAACAAGCGCCTGGTGCAGAACGAAGGCAAGCTGCTCAGGCTCGCCGAAAGCTACGGCGTGCGCCGCGAGGAGTTCCTGAAGGAATATCAGGGTTCCGAGCTCGACCCGAACTGGACGCGCGCGATCGGCAACCTGACCTCGCGCGGCTGGAAGGAATTCACCAAGAACGAGAAGGACGCGATCAGGGACCTGCGCGCCGAGATCCAGAACCTCGCCACCGAAACGGCGATCTCGATCCTGGAATTCCGCAAGATCGTCAACCAGGTGCAGAAGGGCGAGCGCGAAGCCGCGATCGCCAAGAAGGAAATGGTCGAGGCCAATCTGCGCCTAGTCATCTCCATCGCCAAGAAATACACCAATCGCGGCCTGCAGTTCCTCGACCTGATCCAGGAAGGCAATATCGGCCTGATGAAGGCGGTCGACAAATTCGAATACCGCCGCGGCTACAAGTTCTCGACCTACGCGACATGGTGGATCAGGCAGGCGATCACCCGTTCGATCGCCGATCAGGCACGCACCATCCGCATCCCGGTGCACATGATCGAGACGATCAACAAGATCGTGCGCACCTCGCGCCAGATGCTGCACGAGATCGGTCGCGAGCCGACGCCGGAAGAACTGGCCGAAAAGCTCGCCATGCCGCTCGAAAAAGTGCGCAAGGTGCTGAAGATCGCCAAGGAGCCGATCTCGCTCGAAACGCCGGTCGGCGACGAGGAGGATTCGCATCTGGGCGATTTCATCGAGGACAAGATGGCAATCCTGCCGATCGACGCGGCGATCCAGGCCAATCTGCGCGAGACCACCACGCGCGTGCTGGCCTCGCTGACGCCGCGCGAGGAACGTGTGCTCCGCATGCGCTTCGGCATCGGCATGAACACCGACCATACGCTGGAAGAGGTCGGCCAGCAGTTCTCGGTCACCCGCGAGCGCATCCGCCAGATCGAGGCCAAGGCACTGCGCAAGCTCAAGCACCCGAGCCGCAGCCGCAAGCTGCGCAGCTTCCTGGACAGCTAAGACCTGCCGAGATCGAAGAGTTCAAGGGCGCCACTGGCGCCCTTTTTCGTACAGGGCGCGTGCTCTTGCGGCTCGCATCCTTCGGGAGGATAATTCGGCGTCGGATGCATTTTTTGGGCGACAACCCGGATGCCCGCCCCGGCGAAGCCGCCGTGCTCCGTGGCCCCGGAGGGAGGTGTGCCATGACAAGTTACATCGTGCTGATGAACTGGACCGAGCAGGGCGCCAGAAACGTTCGCGATTCGCCGAAGCGGCTCGACGCCGCCAGGAAGCAGCTGGGAGACATGGGCGGATCGTTCAAGGCGTTCTACCTGACCATGGGCGAATACGACATGGTGGCGGTGGTCGAAGCCCCCGACGATGCGGTCCTGGCGCGTTTCTCGTTGATGCTGGCGGCGGCCGGCAATGTCAGGACGCGGACGCTGAAGGCCTTTCCCGAATTAGCCTACCGCGAGATCATCACCTCGCTCGGATAGGCTCTGTGGTGAAAGGGCCGGAACCGGCTGGTCCGAGGGTAGTCTCGTTCGCACGCAACCGATCGAGCGACGTCTTGACGGCGCCCGATCGGTTGTGGTCATTCAGGTTGCGTTACCAAACAAATGCCGAGACTATGCTGACCGTCTGGTACAACACGCGCTGCCCGGTTTGCGATGCCGGCATCAGCAGGCAGAAGCGGCGGCTGATCGAAGCGGTCAAGGCCGGACGGATCGAATTCCGCGACATCAACCTTGAACCGGCAGCTCTTGCCGGATACGGCGCGTCGCTTGAAGATATCCGCCGCCGGCTGCACGCCACCGACGCTGGTGGCCAATTGCTGGTCGGGGCCGATGTGGCGATCGCCGTGTGGAAGGTCACGCCGGGCGAGGGCTGGCTGGCGACTTTGTTCGGCAATCCCCTCGTTTTGCCGCTGACACGCTTTGCCTATGATCGGTTCGCCGACCTGCTCTATGCCTGGAACCGGCGCAAGGGGCGCTGGTAGCGGTTCGTCATTAATGACCAGAAGTGCAAAGTCCGGAGGACATCTCCGGATCTTTTTCGTGCGAGCTATCGGCTGGCCGGCTCGCAGAGCGAAAGCAAGCCTCTGGCGTCGCATTCAGATACATCGTAAGATATATCTTGACTCTATCGATTGGCTTGCCTACTTAAGATATATCGTAAGATACAACTCATGGAGCAATCAATGCACAAGCACAATCATTTCGGCGAGCGCATGTTCATGCACATGGCCGGCAAATTCGGCGGACGTGGCGGAGGGTTCGGCCCGTTCGGGCACGGTGGTCGTGGCGGTGGACGCGGCGGCCCCGGCGACATGTTCCGCGCCGGCCGCATGCTGGCCGACGGCGACCTCAAGCTGATCACGCTGTCGCTGCTGGCCGAGGCGCCGCGCCATGGCTACGACATCATCAAGGCGCTGGAGGAACGCACCAGCGGCATCTACAGCCCGAGCCCGGGGGTGGTCTACCCGACTTTGACCTTCCTTGAAGAGGCTGGCTACGCCGCCTCCGCCGCCGACGGCAACAAGAAGGTATTCTCGATCACCGAGGCGGGCCAGGCGCATCTTGCCGACAACCGCGAGATGATCGACGGCGTGCTCGACCATCTCGAGCGTTTCGGCCGCAAGATGGCCAAGGCGCGCGACTGGTTCGGCTGGAACGACGAGAGCGACGAGGGCGGCCGTCGTGGCGGTCGTGGTGGCCGTTCGGAAGCACGCGACGAGTTCCGTGCCGTGCGCCACCGGCTGCGCGCGGCTCTGGGCGACTTCGTCGATGCCCCGGCCGACAAGCAGGCCGAGGCGATCGCCATCCTCGAAGCTGCAGCCGAGGCGCTGGAAGCGCTGTCGCACAAGTAAGGTCTGCCGGCACGGCCGGAGGCAGCCCTTGCCCGCTGGGCCAAGGACCGATAGTGAAATTCATCCCGCGCCACGCTACATGGTGTGGGATGAATGCTGTTGGAGGAAGCCCGATGTCTTTTCTGAAGCGTCTTTTCGGCGGTGGTGGCGGCAATGAAGCGACCGAACCAAAAAACGTGGCACCAGCCAAGCAGGTCGAGCACAAGGGTTTTCTGATCAGCGCCACGCCCTACAAGGCGGACGGCCAGTACCAGACCTGCGGCGTCGTCTCCAAAGAGGTCGACGGTGTGCTGAAGGAACACAAATTCATCCGCGCCGACCGCTTCGCCGGGCTCGACGATGCCGTCGACATCTCGATCAAGAAGGGCATTCAATTGGTCGACGAGCAGGGCGAGCGGATTTTCGGATAGGGACGGGATTGGTCGTGGCGACAAACGTCAGCCCCCGCAGGAGGCGGAAATCCGCCACCAGTTTCTCGAATGACGGCAGTAGGCGGCAAGCAGAGAGTCTCGACAATTGAGCGTAGCATTCGCCAAGGAGGAAAGTGCTGAGGCAGCATCGGAAACGATCCTGCCGGCTCGCCCTGTCTCCGATCGGATCAACCTCGTTACGGAGGCGGGCCTCAAGATGCTGCAGGATGAATTGGCTGGCGCTCAGCAGGCTCTCGAGGCCGCCAGCATGCTGGAGGATGTCAATGAGAGGCGACGGCAGTCGGCGGTTCCGGTTCGAGATATGCGCTATTATGCCGAGCGCGTCCGTACGGCTCAGCTTATGTCGGTGCCCACGTCCAATGAAGTGATCGCCTTCGGGCACACGGTCACTTTCAAGCGTGATGATGGCCGCATCCAGACCTTCCGCATCGTCGGCGAGGATGAGGCAAACCCGTCTCAAGCTTCGATATCGCATGGTTCTCCGGTTGGCATCGCTCTGACCGGCAAAACCGTTGGCGACTTTGTCCAACTGGGGCCGCGCGAACTGGAGATCCTGTCCATTTCCTAGTTGGGCATCGGGTATGGCGCACGACCAGCGCGAGTGCCTGGAACCAATGACGGGTGAGACTGTTCAATTGTAACTTCGACAAAACGCTGACGAGCCCAGCCGTTGGGCAAGCGGCCACCTTGAGGAGTTCCTATCATGATTTCGTCCAGAATTCGTTCACTCGCGGTTGCCGTCATCGCGGCAGGGGCAGTCAGCGTTTCCGGCGCCGCGCATGCCGACAGCGGCACGATCCGCTTTGCCGTCTACAAGGCGGCCTTCTTCGTGGGTGGATCCGGAGGCGAGGGCACGCTGACCTTCCATGGTCGTCGCTACCCCATCTCGGTCGCTGGCGTCTCGGGCGGCCTCGCCTTCGGGGTCTCCAAGACGTATTTCCAAGGCACCGTGCGCCATATCAGGCGCGCCCGGGATGTGACAGGCGTATACGGGGCGGCGGGCGGTGGCGGCACGCTCGGCAAAGGGGCTCAGGTGATCGTCATGACCAATGACAAGGGCGCCCAACTCGAACTGTCAGGCAAGCAGGTAGGCCTGCAGGTCAACGCCGATCTCAGCGGTATGTCCATCACGGTGAAGTAAGAGGTTCGTCAAGGCCTTAAAATGGACCTGGCCGTGGCGGCGCCGCGTGCCCCGGCTCAAACGCCCGCAATCGCGCCGGACAGGCCAGGCTCATGGCGCTCCTGACCCGCCCGGTCGGAACTCGATCCGGCCGAAGACTAAGCCGGCTGCAACTCCCTGCGCGGCAGCGGCGGGAAGGCAATCGCGATGCCGACCGCGCCAAGCCCGACGAGGGCCGAGCCGATGAACAGCCAGGAATAGTTGGCGTAGGCATCGAACACCATGCCGCCGGCCAGAGGTCCGAGCGCCATGCCGAGGCTGGACAGCATGGTGGCGGCGCCGAACACGGTGCCGAGGATGTGTTGGCCAAAGTATTCGCGCGCCAGCACCGCGTAGAGCGGCATGACGCCGCCATAGGTGGCGCCGAAGATGACGGCCAGCATATAGAACTGCTCGAGCCGGCTGATCGAGAGATAGGCGGCGATGACGATCGCCTGGATCCCCAGGCCCGCGATCAGTACCGGCTTGACGCCCAGGCGATCGGCAAGCACGCCGTAGAAAAGCCGCCCGCCGAGGCCGGCAAGGCCCTCGACACTGTAGATCGAAACGGCCGCCATTGGGGCGACGCCGCATAGCATGGCATAGCTGACCATGTGGAAGATCGGCCCGGAATGCGCGGCGCAGCAGGCGAAGAAGGTCAGCCCCAGTACGATGAATTGCGGCGAGCGCAGCGCCTGGCCGACCGTCAGGCCAGCACCATCGGCAGCCGGTGCGGAACCAGTGTCAGCGACGGCTGGCTTCGGTGGCTGGCGGACCAGCAGCACGGCCGGCAACAGCAGCACCCAAGCTGTGATGCCGATGTCAAACATGGCGGTGCGCCAGTCATAAGCCGAAATCAGCCAGCGGGCGAAGGGTGAGATCGTCATCGGCGCCACGCCCATGCCGGCCGAGACCAGCGAGACCGCAAGGCTGCGGTTGGTGTCGAACCAGCCGGTGGTCAATGCGATCATCGGCGCAAAGAAGGCGCTGGCGGCGAGGCCGACCAGCACGCCATAGGTGATCTGGAAGGTGAGGAGCGAGCCGGCGCGGCTGGCCAGCAC
Organism: Mesorhizobium sp. M0047; assembly: GCF_040323315.1. NCBI lineage: Bacteria > Pseudomonadati > Pseudomonadota > Alphaproteobacteria > Hyphomicrobiales > Phyllobacteriaceae > Mesorhizobium > Mesorhizobium sp. M0047. Next base: position 40,061 of record NZ_JAMYUW010000046.1, read on the forward strand.
CAGCGCCAGCCCGAGCAGCACCGCCCCGATCGTCACGACGATGCGGGCCCCAAAACGGTCCGACAGGGCGCCCCAGGCGAAGCCGCCAAGGCCCATCACCAGGAAGTTGAGCGTCATGGCGCTCGAAATGCCGGCGCGCGACCAGTTGGTGTCGATCGCCATCGGCTCAAGGAAGATCGCCAGCGAAAACATTGTTCCGATGGCGACACAGGACATCAGCGCGCCAGCGGCGACGATGACCCAACGATAGGAAAGGCTCATTCAAATCTCCCATGCCAGAGGGCAGCGCTGCACGCTGCTTGCATCCGAAGGACGCTGGCATCGAGGCCGATCCTACAATCCGGTTGCATTTTTTATCCAGTCTGAACGGCGCTGTTTTTCGGTGGTCCTTTTTTGGACGCACGTCATTATCCTGAAACCGCTTCGCACTTTTGGGCGGCATGCGTCAGATCGGCAGTTCCGACGTGTATTTGATCGTCTGGCTGGGAACGTCCGTCTTGACGTTCTGCACGCCCTTGATGCGGCTCAGATGCTCCGACTGGAAGCGGCGATAATCATCGATGCCGGCCGCCACCACGCGCACCATGGCATCGCAGTCGCCGAGCATCAGATAGCACTCCATCACCTGCGGCAGCTTGGCGACTTCGGTGGCGAAATGCTCGATCGTGTCCTCGTCCTGTGCCTTCAGCCAGATCCGGGTGAAGAAGGTCAGGCCCTTGCCGATGCTGGCCGGGTTGAGCACTGCCACATAGCGGTCGATGATGCCGGCTTCCTCCAGCAGCTTCACGCGCCGTAGGCAAGGTGAAGGCGAAAGCCCGACCTCATTGGCCAGATCGTTGTTGGCCATGCGGCCGTCGCGTTGCAGCGCCCGCAGGATCCGTCTGTCGATCTCGTCAAGTTTCATGGCGTTCGATTCCATTTATACGGTGATTGGTGACACCAAATGCCAAAATTCCATGAAACACAACAATCTTTGCAACCAAATTGCGGGCCGATATCGCTATGTTTGCCGCGACATCAGTTGATTTCAAACGCAGGGAAGCGGCGGCCGCGAGGCCAGTCGATGGATAACCATGAGTTTTACACAGGCAGTCGAGACGGCGGGCGATGGCTCCGGATCCGAATTCCGGCGTGGCGTGGCGTCATGCGCGCCTGTCGTGTTCGGCACCATCCCCTACGCGCTGGTGCTTGGCGCACAGGCCACGCAGAGAGGCTTGAGCGTTGTCGAACTGTCGGCAATGACGGGACTGAATTTTGCCGGCGGTTCGGAATTCGCGGCGATCCAGTTGTGGACGTCGCCGCCGCACATCGTGCTCATCGTCGCCATCACCTTCCTCGTCAACAGCCGTCATTTGCTGATGGGGGCGGCGCTGGCGCCGTTCCTGCGCTCCCTGCCGCGGCGCAAGGTCTTTCCGGCGCTGTTCTTGATGTGCGACGAAAGCTGGGCGCTGGGCTTGGCCGACGCCAGGCAGCGCAGGGCTGCCGGCATCACGCCGGCCTTCAGCCCGCGCTACTACATGGGCGCGGCATTGGCGATGTATCTCACCTGGGTGGCCTTCACCACGCTGGGTGCCTTGCTCGGCCCGATGCTGGGCTGTGTCGAGACCTACGGTTTCGACATGGCGTTCCCGGCCGTCTTCCTGGTGCTGATGCGCGGCATGTGGACGGGCATGGCGGCCGCGCGGCCCTGGCTGGTCAGTCTCGTCGTCGCGGCGCTGTTCTATCTCTTCATCCCGGGCGCCTGGTATGTCGCCGCCGGTGCGGTGTCGGGGCTGGTCGCGGCCTGGCTGATGGCCGGTGATGTATGATCGACGCAACGACCGTGCTTACCATCGTGCTGATGGCCGGCGTTACGTACCTGACGCGGATCGGCGGCTATGTCTTGCTGCGCAACCGCACGCTCAGCGCCCGCGCCACGGCGGCGATGGAGGCAGCGCCCGGTTGCGTGCTGATCTCGGTGATTGCGCCGGCCTTCGTTTCGAGGAATCCTGCCGACCTTCTGGCGCTGGCGATCACTTTGATCGCCGCGACGCGGCTGTCCATGCTACCGACCGTTCTGATCGGGGTCGCTTCGGCGGGGCTGTTGCGGCATCTGATTGGCTAGAACGAAAAAAGGCAGGCGCGCCGCGCCTGCCTTTTCAATCCAGATGATCGGTGTGACTTACGCTGCCGCCGCGACATCCCGGGTGGCGGCCACCACGGCGTCGACCTTTGCGGTCGCCTTGGCGAGCGCCGATGCCACCGCGTCAGGCCCCATGCTGACGCCTTCGATGCGAATGACGTCGACATCGGTCATGCCGAGGAAGCCGAGCACGCCGCGCAGGTAGGGAATGGCGTGATCGAACTGCACGGCAGCACCTTCCGAATAGATGCCGCCGGAAGCCAGCACGATATAGACCTTCTTGCCGGTGACGAGGCCCTTGGGGCCGTTCTCGCCATAAGCAAAGCTCTTGCCGGAGCGGGCGATGTGATCAACCCAGGACTTCAGCGTCGAGGAGATGTTGAAATTGATGAAGCCGGTGGCGAGGATCACCGTATCGGCGGCGAACAGCTCGTCCAGCACGACATCGGAAACGCCGACCACCTCGGCTTGACGCTCAGAGCGGGCTTCGGCCGGCGTATAGATGCCGGTCGCATAGTCGGCATCGATGTGCGGCAGGGGGTTGGCAACCAGATCACGCACCACGAGCGTGTTGGACGGATCGGCGGCAAGCAGTTTCTCGGCGAATTCGGTGGCGATGCGGGTCGAGTGCGAAGCAGCGCCACGCGGGCTTGAGGTGACAAGAAGAATGGACATGTTGGCTCTCCAGCGGGTTGTGATGATTTGTCCCGGCTCATATGGGGCTACCAACCCATTCGATAAACGGGTATAATTTCTATACGATCCATCCATAAAGTAGATATGGCGATGCAGCCCAACCCGACGCTCGACCAACTTCAGATACTGGTGACGGTCGCCGAAAGCGGCAGCTTCTCGGCAGCCGGCCGTAAGCTCAACCGATCGCAATCCGTCATCAGCTACGGCATTGCCAATCTTGAGGCGCAGCTTGGGTTGAAACTGTTCGAGCGCGAGGGGACGCGCGAGCCGCAGCTGACCGATATCGGGCGGGCGATGCTGGAAGATGCGCGTCGTATGATCGGCGTGCTGCAACGCATGCGCTCGCGCGTCGACAGCCATCATCAGGGACTTGAGGCTGAAATTGCGCTGTCGGTCGACGCGGCGCTGCCCTCACCGGTGCTGGTTCGAGTGCTGAAGGCATTCGAGGCACAGTTTCCGACCGTGATGTTACGCGTGCACATCGGTACGCTTGGCTTGATCCCCGATCATGTCGTCAGCGGGCAGGCCGACCTTGGCATTGGCGGCCTGCTGGGCGAGGTCGACGTGCATCTTGTGCGTATCGGCTTCATGTCGATCGTGCTGGCAGCCGCGCCCACCCACCCGCTGGCGTTGCTGCCAAAACCGGTGGCGATCGAGGATGCGCGCGAACACACCCAGCTGGTCGTCACCGACCAATCGGAGCGCACCAAGGGACGTGACTTTGGCGTCTACGCCTACCGCACATGGCGGCTGACGGACATGCGCACCAAGCATACGCTGATGCGCGAGGGGTTGGGCTGGGGCGGGCTGCCGCGCTGGCTGATCGCCGACGATCTGGCGAGCGGCCGGCTGGTCGAAATCGATCTCGAGTCCTTCAGGGAGGTGAGCTCTCCCTTGTTTGCCATGCACCGCAACGATCGCAGCCCGAAGCCGGCAGCGGCCTGGCTGATCGATCGGTTCAAGCGCCAACTCGGCTGCTTCAACGAGTTCGAGCCGGGCGAGGTGCCTGAAGACGGGCCGGAGACAGCCCATCGATCAGCGCCATGAGCACGGCGTGATAATCCTGCGCTGATGCGCCGGCCTCGATGGCGAGCGCGGCGCGGTCGAAGGCAGCGGCAAAGAGCGCCGTCAGCGCCTCCGCCGGCAATCTCGTCATCGTCTGCGCCCGCATTGCCGCAACCAGACCTTCGCGCAGCGAGCGGTTGCCGTGACGATTGTCGATCTCGTCCATGGCGGCGCGGCCAAGCACGGCTGGCCCATCGAGTAACAGCAGCCGTGTGCGGCCGGGCGCACGCATGGCCGCGAGATAGGCACATGAACCGGCAATCAGCGCGTCGCGCGCATTGAGCGAGGGCGGCGAGGCGTGTTCGATCTCCTCGGCGACAACTGCCGCCTCCTGCTCGACCACGGCTGCAAACAGCGCCTGCTTGTCGGCGAAATGGTGATAGAGCGCGCCGCGCGTGACGCCGGCGGCGGCGACAATCTCGGGCGTGCCGGTCTCGGCATAGGACTTTTCGGTGAACAGCTTTCGCGCAGCGGCAATCAGATCGGCGCGCGTCGCCTCGGTGCGGTCGCGGTTGGAACGGCGCGCGGAGTACTGTTGCATACATGCAGCCTGTATGTTAATTCAACCTACATGCAGACTGTATGTTAATAGACGGGAGAAGGAAAGATGAAGACCACGAGCTATTATCCGGTGCTGATGACCGGCGACGTCGCCGGCACAACGGCTTTTTATGTCGAGCATTTCGGCTTCCAGCCGCTGTTTGAAAGCGACTGGTACGTGCATCTGCAATCGGTGGAGAGCAAACGTGTCAATCTCGGCATTGTCCAAGGCGACCACGAGACGATCCCTGAGGAGGGGCGGGGCCGCACATCGGGCCTGTTGATCAATTTCGAGGTGCGCGACCCGGACGCGGTCTATGAGCGGATCCTCGCCGCCGGCCTGCCGATCCTGCGCTCTCTGCGCAACGAACCCTTCGGCCAGCGCCATTTCATCACCAAGGATCCCAATGGCGTGCTGATCGACGTCATCAAGCCGATTGCGCCGAGTGAGGAATTTCTGGCGCAGTATGCGGACGGGGCGGCGGGAGCCTGAGCGCCAGCCCTACCCAGCCCTTGCCACCGGCGTCACCGTCACCTGGCTGACGCCGGTGCGGCGCACGACGGTGCACAGCGTTTCGCGGCCGATGCGATCGGCGTCGAGCATACGCACCAAATCGTCGACCCCGGTGACCGGGCGGCCATCGATGGCGGCGATGATGTCGCCTTCCTTGAAGCCCGCTTTTGCCGCCGGGCCGTTCTTCTCGACGCTGCGCAGCCGGACCGCCGTCTTGCTCGACACTTGCGACAGAAGCGCGGCGCGGCGTGGCAGAATGGTGGTGTCGGCCGAGACGCCGATGAAGGCGCGGCGCACGCGGCCGAAACGAATGATCTCCGAAATGACGAAGTTGGCGGTGTTGGAAGCGACCGCGAAGGCGATGCCTTGCGCGCCATGGATCATGGCGGTGTTGACGCCGATAACCTCGCCGGCCGAAGAAACCAGAGGTCCGCCGGAATTGCCGGGGTTGAGTGCCGCATCGGTCTGGATGACATCGTCGATCAGCCGGCCGGTGGAAGCGCGCATCGAGCGCCCCAGCGCCGAGACAACGCCGGAGGTGACGGTCCATTCGAAGCCCAGGGGGTTGCCGATGGCAATGGCGATCTGGCCGCGCCGCAGCCGTTTGGAATCACCCAGCGGCGCGATATCGGCAAAGCTGCCGTCGGCGCGCACCAGCGCGATGTCGGTGTCCGGGTCGCGGCCGAGCACGTGGCCTTCTCGCGAGGCGCCGTCCGGCATCGAGACGCGCACCGTTCTTGCGTCGCCCACGACGTGAAAATTGGTGACGACCAGCCCGTCCTGCGCGATGACGAAGCCCGAGCCATGGCCGCCCTGACCGCTGATGCGCTCGATGCGGCAGACGGCAGGGCCGATGCGGTCGACCGCGTCGGCAACCGTCGTCGAATAGGCGTCGAGGAGCGTGCCGTCGGCTAATCTGTCGTCAGTTTCGAATTTCGGGGCGAGGAGGGCCATCGGCGGGGTTCCGTGTTGTCGGGCGCAAGGACGATTTTTCCTGCGCGTGCCGTGGTCCCAAAACCGCTGAGCACTTTTGGGCGACACGCACTATATGTGCGGAGCGGCCGGACCGGCCGCGACCTGACCAGATGGCCAGTCAAACCGCCAACTAGCCGTCAGGCGAGTACCTTCGGGCGCGCTGTCGAGCGATATCTGGGGCATGAGAAAACCCAGGAGACCAATATGAGCGATTTCAATCTGAGTGCGTTTTCGGAAGCCATCGCCGATCTCGCCGCCAAGGCGGCACCGACAACGGCAAGTTTTGCCACGCATCAGCATCGGACGGCAAGCGCCTTCCACTGGCGTGACGGCTACTTCGTCACCGCCGAAGAGGCTGTCGAGGCAGGCGAGGAGATCGAGCTGCTGTTGGCCTCCGGTGAGACGGTGAAGGCCGAGCTCGTCGGCCGCGATCCTTCGACCGGCGTTGCCCTGCTGAAGCCGGCTGCTGCCGTCAACGCAGCGCCCTTGGCCAAGGCCGGTGCGGTTCGGCCCGGCAATGTCGCCATCGCCATCGGCAACAGTGACGGTTCCGCTCTGGCCGTGTCGGGCTCGGTCTGCGAGGTCGGTCCGGCCTGGCGCTCGATGCGCGGCGGCAGCATCGACCGGCGCATCAATCTTGCGGTCGGTGCCGGCGGCCGCTTCGAGGGTGGCCCGGTGCTCGACGCCAAGGGCGCACTGATCGGCATGCTCTTGTTCGGACCGCGTCACCGTGCGCTGGTGATGCCTTACGAGACGATCGAGCGAGCGGTCGCGACGCTGCGCGAAAAGGGCCATGTCGCGCGTGGATATCTGGGCGCCGGCCTGCATCCGGTGCGCGACCGCGACGCGCATGGCGCGATGGTGATGAGCCTCGACGAGGATGGCCCGGCCAAGGCTGCCGGCCTCTCTCTTGGCGATATCATCGTAGCGTGGAACGGCGAGGCCGTGCATGGTCCGCGCGACCTGATCCGCAGGCTCGGGCCCGACAGCGCCGGCGCTTCGGTGACGCTCGGCGTCGTACGCGGCGGCGAACAGCGCGATGTCGCGCTGTCCGTCGGCGAAAAGCCGCTTTCCTGAGAGGAGTGATGGATACGCTCACCAGCGACCGGATCATGACTGACGGTGCCGTCTCGCGGCGGCTGGTGGTGCTGATTGCGCTTGGTGACGCGTCGCGCGCCGAGCGCCTGGCTGCCTCGCTTGCCGCGAGCGAAGACCTGCTGCCGGTCGTGGCCGGTGATGGCAAAGCCGATGTCGCCATCATCGACGACAGGAGCGTGGACGCCGTGCCGGTGTCCACGCCACGGGTGCTGCTGTCGGGACGCGCCAATGGCGGGCGACCCGCTGGCGAGGTATTGGCCGTCATGCCTGTGGACGCGGACGATTTGTTGATCGCTGCCGCGGCGCGACTGGCTGCGGCCGGCTATCGCGTGTCGGGCGACGGCAGAAGCGGGCGCCTTGAGGACTTCCATCCGGGCGACGGCGAGCCGTTCGAGGATGAAGCCTCCGACGAGCATGCGATCCGCCCAACACTGTCGCCGCGCGAGGCGGAAGTATTGGCGCTGCTGGCCGAGGGAGCGCCCAACAAGGTTATCGCACGGCGGCTGAACATTTCCGTGCACACGGCGAAGTTTCATGTCGCCGCGATCCTGATCAAGCTTGGCGCCGCCAACCGCACAGATGCCATCGCTATCGCGATGCGGCAGGGGCTGGTGCTGGTCTAATTGTACATCACACCGCTTCGATGTCGGTTAGCCGGAAATCATCACCCTTGAACAGCAGCGGCATGGCTTCGAGACGCGCCGTGGCGTAGGCGATGCAGTCGCCAAAATTCAGCGCGGCCGGATGCCGGCCCTTGCCGTAGCGCAGGAAGGCCTGGCGTGCGACCGCGGCATGGTCGGCGGTAAAGGCAACGGTCTCGATCGAGGCGGTGCGCAGGAAGTCGTCTAGGCGATCAAGGATTTCATCCTGCCTGCCGCCGGCGAGCACCATCGTCGTTTCAAGAAACGTTGGCGCCGCCAACAGCCGCCTTTTGGCCTGTGCGATCGCCAACACGAAACGCTCGTAACCAGGCTCGGCGCGCAGGATAGCAACCAGGGCCGAGGAATCGATGATCATTTCGTCGGGATCCCGAACTCGTCGTAACCGAGGATTTCGTCGTCGGTCATCGCATTTTCGCGTTTGGGGATTTTTCCGGCACTGTCGGAGATAGCCATCAACCGCTGAAACAGGTCGCTGGTTTCATCGCGCGGCACCAATCGCTCGCGCGCAACTTCGCGCTCGAGACTCTGGCGGATGGCCTCGGTCACCGACACGCGGCGGCGGCGAGCGAGTTCGCGCGCCATTTGCTCGACTTCCATGTTCTTAATCGACAGTGCCATGCTATATTCCACCTATCTGTATAGAATATATACATCGAACGCTCAGCAATTCCAATAGGTTTGGACCGTAGGCCGCAGCGTCACCATGGCATCCCGCCGCAAGCTCTTGTATCCGTGACCGCCACAGGCAAGGATTGCGCAAGGAAAAATACGCAGGCGGAGGAAAAATGTCGCTCAAGGGAAGGACGCTGTTCATCTCCGGCGGGTCGCGTGGCATCGGGCTGGCGATCGCGCTGCGTGCCGCGCGTGACGGCGCCAATGTGACGATCGCCGCCAAGACCGCCGAGCCGCATCCCAAGCTGCCGGGCACGATCTACACGGCGGCTGAAGAGATCGAGCGGGCCGGAGGCAAGGCGCTGCCTGTGCTGTGCGATATCCGTGAAGAGGCGCAGGTTGCCGACGCGGTCGCCAGAACCGTCGAAAAGTTCGGCGGCATCGACATCTGCGTCAACAATGCCAGCGCCATCCAGCTCAACGGCACGTTGGAAACCGACATGAAACGCTATGACCTGATGCATCAGATCAACACGCGCGGCACCTTCCTCGTGTCCAAAATGTGCATTCCACACCTGAAGTTAGCCAGCAATCCTCATATCCTGAATCTGGCGCCGCCGCTCGACATGAAGGCCAAATGGTTCAAGAACCACGTCGCCTACACGATGGCCAAGTTCGGCATGTCGATGTGCACGCTGGGGATGAGCGCCGAATTCGCCAGGGACGGCATTGCGGTCAATTCGCTGTGGCCGATCTCGACCATCGACACGGCGGCGGTGCGCAATCTGCTCGGCGGCGCGACAGTGGCGGCGATGAGCCGTTTGCCCGACATCATGGCCGATGCCGCGCATGCCATCTTCATGCGGCCGGCGCGCCAGACCACGGGCAATTTCTACATCGACGAAGAGGTGCTGCGCGCCGAGGGCGTCAGCGACTTCTCGGCCTATTCACCAGATGCGACGGGACCTCTGGCCGGCGACTTTTTTGTGCCGGACGAGGTGTTTGCTAATTCGAGCACGGAGATAAGAGGGATCTATTAGAGCAATTCCAGGAAAAGTGTGAAACGGCTTTCCCTTGGGAATTGCGTCAAAACAAAGAGTTAGAGCAGTTTTCCGGAGAACTCAGAAGCGCGGAGCCACAAGCGTCGATTGACGAGCTGTCAGCTGATCCGTGATGGCGTGTCCGTGGGCTGAGCGAGCTCCGCCTGGTTCCGGTCGGCCTGCGGGCTGCGGAGCTATTTCGGTTAGGTCGCTCCGGCTTGCAATTTGCAAGACAAAACCCCGCCGGAGAGGGTCCGGCGGGGCTCAATACGTCCCGCTGGAGTCGGGACGGGGCAGGGAACGCCCAATCCTGAATCTGGGGTAGGTGTGCCTTCTATTCAATGAGCCCGGTTGCATACCGGAACATTTCTTGAACTTGGGACGTCGATCCATCCCCGGTGAAGCCGGGGATGGATGCTTCTCGTGCCGATTCCACAAACCAGGTCATGGCATTGAAATCATGGCTTAATTGTTGCTGGCGACAGGCGCCACCAGCGGGGTGATACGGCGGATCGCAACGCGTCGGTTCTCGCGGTTGGGTCCCGCCGTGTTGACCTTCAGATACTCCTCGCCATAGCCCTGTGTCGTCAGGTTTTCCGGCGGAATGCCGAACGCGTTGGTCAGCGCCTGCGCCACCGCTTCCGCGCGGCGGTCGGACAGAGCCAGGTTTGCCTCCGGCGTGCCCACCGCGTCGGTGTGGCCTTCGATCAGGAAGGTCTCGGCCGGGTTCTTCTTCAACAGCTTCTCCATGGCGGTGGCGACGCCCTCGAGCTTCTGCACCTCGGTGTCGGAGATCGAGGCCGAACCGAAATCGAAGTTGAGCGTATCGAGATCGACGCGCCGTGCGATGTCGCGCACGCGGGCCGAGCGCTTGACCTCGTCGATTGAGTAGAGGCGTTGCACCCGTTCCACCGGCGGCTGTTCGAGGAAGGTGTAGTAGTCGTCCGGATCCTCTACATTCTCGGAGTCCAGAATGTACTCCTCGCGCGGAATGGTGAGCCGCATCGGCGGCAGGTCGTCGCCCGGATCGCGCCAGTCGCCCTCATCCTCATACTGGCTCTCGTCGACATAGCTCAGCACATACTCGTGCCCGTCCGGAGCGATTCGCGAACGCTGGATGATGTCGCCGTAGCGGTTGCGGATGGTGATGATCCGGACACCGTTGTCACGCTCGACAATTTCCCGGGTGCGATCGCCCGACAGGTCCTCATAATACACGTTCCTGGCGCCGCGATGCATACGTGGAGCGTCACTGCTTTCCACGATCGTCTGGTTGTTGAACTGGAGGATGACGCGGTCGCCGAGTTCCCTGACGACGTCGACGCCTTGCGGACGCCGGCGGTCGCGGACGTTCTCATCGGGTGCGCGCTCGACGCGTTTGCCCTTTTCCTCCGTCACGGGAGCGATCTTTTCAGGCTGGATTGCCTGCTGGGCCGCCCTGTCGTCGGTGGGTGGTGGTCCCTGGTCGACCGGAGCAGGCTTTGGAGCCTGCGCCTGCTGACCATTCTGCTGGGTGGGCTGGTTGGCCTGCTCACTCGCATTCTCGCCTCCCTGCCGGCCATTCTTGCCCTTGCGCTTGCGCAGGACATCCTTCTGGCTGTCTAGGATGGGGGCTGCATTCTTGTCGGCCGGGGCCTCAGTCTGGGTCGCATTTTCACCTTGGGCCGGCTGTCCACCTGGGGCCGGCTGTTTGCCAGTCACAGGCTGCCGGCCATTGGCGGGTTGTTCGGCCGTCGATGGTTGTTCTCCGGTGGCCGGCTGCTCTGCCGTTGCCGGCTGTTGGCCGACAGGCTTCTTGCCGCGCTTCTTCTTTTCCTGAGGCTGTTTGCCCTCGGTCGGCGCCGCCTGTTGCTCGGGCTGAAGCGGCTCGGCCTGCGGAACCGGCTCGCCGGCGGGCGCTTGCTTCCTGGCTGGCGCCTGTTCGGCGGGTGCGGCTTCGATCTGCTGGTCCTGCTTGTGCTTCTTGCGCAGGGGCTGTGGATTGTTGTCGTTTGCCGGGGCGGCCTGCTGTGCAGGCTGTTCAGCCGGCGCCTGCTCCGTCTGCTGCTGCTGGTCGCGCTTCTTCCTGCGCGGCTGTGGTTGCTCGGTCGGAGCGGCCTGTTCGGCAGGCGCCTGCTGGGTCTGCTGCTGCTGATCGCGCTTCTTCCTACGCGGCTGCTGTTCCTCGGCCGGAACGGCCTGTTCGGCCGGCGCCTGCTGGATCTGCTGCTGCTGATCGCGCCTCTTCCTGCGCGGCTGCTGTTCTTCGGCCGGAACGGCCTGTTCGGCCGGCGCCTGCTGGATCTGCTGCTGCTGATCGCGCCTCTTTCTGCGCGGCTGCTGTTCCTCGGCCGGAGCGGCCTGTTCGGTCGGTGCCTGCTGGATCTGCTGCTGCTGATCGCGCTTCTTCCTGCGTGGCTGCTGCTCCTCGGCGGGCTGCTCGCGCTGGGCAGGCGCTGCCTGCTGTTCAGGCTCGGGCCTCTTGCGCTCGGGCTTTTGTTTCGGCTCCGCCTGCTGCTTCTTTGCGCAGGCTTCTGCTGATTCGCCCTCGGCGCATGCTGCTTGCGCCAAATTGAATGGGACCGACGTGCGCTGGGTAGGGCCGAACGCGGCACTTTCCTGAAGCGGGAACGCGCCCAAAGGCGTGGATGCCATCAGCAGGCCAAGTGCGGTGCCGGCCAGAATCCGTGGTTGGCGTTTCATCGAAAACTCTCCTTATGGGGTCCCATCCTTGCCGAAACCTATCTTGCGCCGATTGGTTCCGGTTTGGCGTGAATAGAGGCCGCGCAGGGCGATTGGCCGCCCTTTTTAAGGCAACTTCGTGTCTTTCACCCGCCGCCGGCGCATTCCTCCCGTTGCCATGCTTGACCTTGCCGGCGGCTGGGGCCACATGCCGGGGATGGAAACGCCATTCTGGAAAACCAAATCCCTGGAGGCGATGAGCCCGACCGAGTGGGAATCGCTCTGCGACGGCTGCGGCAAATGCTGCCTGTCGAAGCTTGAGGATGAGGATTCTGGTGAGATTTACTGGACCAGCGTCGGCTGCCGGCTGTTCGACGCCCAGACCTGTCGCTGTTCGGACTACACCAACCGGCTGGCACGCGTCCCCGACTGCGTCGGGCTGACGCCACAGAATGTCCGCACCATCACCTGGCTGCCCAGCACTTGCGCATACCGGCTGGTGGCAGAGGGCCGCGATCTCTACTGGTGGCACCGGCTGGTGTCGGGCAGCGCCGAGACCGTGCATGAAGCCGGCATGTCGATGCGCGGCCGGGTCAAGGCGAGCGAAACCGATCTCGCCGAGCCGGAAGACTATTTTGATTACATGCTCGACGAGGAGCCGTAAGGCTCGCGCTGGGACGACGAGCCAGAGGCTCGCGCTGGGGACGACGAGCCAGAGGCTCGCGCTGGGACGACGAACCACAGGGTTCGCGCCGGGGAGGCCTGACCCTCAGCCAATCGGTTGGATCGGAAACAGGCGGCGTTCCTATCGTTCACCGGGACGGGAACGAATGGTGGGCAATTTCCTTTTTCCCGCCACATGAACCAGAGATGAACGTCAGGTTCGCAAAGAGTTCAGACAGGCCAGTGCATTCTCCCTCCATCGGTTCACGAGGACGGACGAAAGCCCGCAAAAAGGAGAGAAGACAATGTTCACCACCATCAAGACGGCAGCCCTTTCGGCTCTGGTCGGTCTCGGCACGCTGACGGCTATTCCCGCTCATGCCGACAGCCTCTATCTTGGCTTCGGCAACAACAACGACCCGCGTTTCGGCGTCTATACCGGCGACGACGGCTATCGCTATCGCCATGATGAACGCCGCGGCGACTGGCGTGATGAACGCCGCGGCGGCTGGCATCGTGGCTGTTCGCCGGACCGCGCCCTCGACAAGGCCGAACGCATGGGCCTCTACCGTGCCCGCATCGTCGACGTCAGCCGTCGTACGGTGAAGGTGATGGGCCGCCAGGACGGCGACCGCGTCGTGGTCGTGTTCGCCAACGAGCGCGGTTGCCCGGTTATCTACCGCTAAGGCTGAGGCCGGACTCATCCGTACTCATAGAAGCATGATCTTCTGCGTGGATGAGCCTGCTGCGACAATCAACCTGAGAACATGATCTTCTGCGAAGATCAGGCGGCATGATCCTCTGCGAGGATCAGCCGGGATACGACCTTCTGCGAAGGTCGGTCTGGACTAACGGGCCCCCTTTCCGCCGGAAGGGTGTGGCTCGAAAAACCCCGCGGGGGCGATCCCGCGGGGTTTTTCATGCGCGTTGGTGGCTGGTGGTCGGATCCGTGGCTGGACAAGCCTCAGCCATGGATCGTCAGAGCCCGCTTAGTTCAGTTCGAAGGTGACGGTGACCTGCACATTGTAGGAATTCTCGCCGGCCTGCACCGGAGCCGCGGCACCCGCGGCGTCGAAGGCCTTGGCGTTGATCGGCATCGGCGTCGGCGCGATGTTCTGGTCGGTGATCTCGAGCACCTTGCCGAGGCTGACGCCGGCGGCCCCGGCCAGCGTCTTGGCCTTGGCCATCGCATTGGCGACCGCCTTCTTGCGCGCTTCGGTGACTGTTGCCGCCGGGTTGTCATTGGTGAAGGCGATGCCGCCGCCCTGGTTGACGCCAAGCGACACCGCCTTGTCGAGGATCTCGCCGGTCTTGTCGACATCGCGCACCCGCACCGAAAGCGTGTTGGTCACCTGATAGGCGACCAGTTCGGCCTCTTGGCTGCCGTCCGGCTTGTTGGTGTAGTTGTAACGCGGATTGATCTGGATGCCTGCGGTCTGCAGGTCGCGGTCGTTGATGCCGGCCGACTTCATCGCCGCGATCACGGCGGCCATGGCGTCATTGTTGGCGTCGAGCGCGGCGCGCGCGGTCTTGGCCTCTCGCATGACGCTCAGCGTCAGGACCGCCAGATCGGGGGCTACGGTTGCCTCGCCTTCGCCCGACACGATGATGCGGGGCAGCGTCGGCAAATCGGTGGCTCCAGCCATCGCCGGAAAAGCAATTGCAGCGGTGAGCGCGAGAGGCAAAAGGCGTCTGGTCATGAAAATCTCCTTGGTCTGCGATCTGCTCGCAAAGGTTGCGTAGAGCGCGATTATGGGTTGATTTGGGCGATCTGCGGAAGCCCGTCGGGAAAGCCTTGTGCGGCGACAGGAAAAACATTATCCAGCCGGCGTGGGGCCTGTAGCTCAATGGTTAGAGCCGGCGGCTCATAACCGCTTGGTTGGGGGTTCGAGTCCCTCCGGGCCCACCATTCAGTCCGCCACCACTATGAACTCCGGCTTAGAACCCCAACTTTCCGGCTTACCGTCAGAAGCAATGGCGGGTGATGCGGCCCCCATTCTCGATCGGTGGATCTGGCCAGCGTAGCGTTCCCTGCCTGGCCGGCCTGGCGACCGGACATCCGCGCCTTGTCGGGCAGGGTCGGCTCATCGGGACATCAGATTTGTGGATGCTCTCCGAAGACCGGGCTTGAACGATTAATCTCGCGCCAACAGTTTCTCCAGATGCCCAGTTGTTTCGCTGCTTTTTTCCAGGAGCCAAGAGCGGAATGCGGCAACTTGCGTCCGGCGAACGGCGCTTTCGCGGAAAGCCGCGTAATATGCATGCTCTGTCCATGCCCCCTGGGATATTGCAAACGGCAAAGAGATTATCCCGCTCTCCAACTGGCTCTGAACCAGAGCCAGGCCACAGATCAGCATCCCGGCATCGGAAAATACCGCCTCAAGTGCTTGGAGGACATGGGCATAGCGGATGCCCCGTTCCGCAGCAGTCTTCCTGTACCCGTGTGCGCTGATCCACTCCGGCCAGCCGATGGCGACAGGGTCTGTCCGGTAGCAATTGAGATGGAGCAGGGGAAATCCCTCAAGACGTTCCGCTGCGTCCAAACTCGACACACGCTTGGTATTTTCTGGCGATGCGACGGGAAGCAGATAGTCTCGAAATAGCATCTCCTCGCCGTACCCTCCGCGTGGCTCGCCGAACCAGACCTCGCAATCGGCCTGTCCCAGTCGCAGAGGCACGTCGCCCACGCCGTTGACGCAGAATAGGATGTTCGGGTTCGCTGCTTTGAATTCCGAGAGCCGTGTTTTCAGCCACAGCTCGGCCCAATCTGTGTTCGCCAGGACATGGATTTCGAGCCCTCTCTGGAAATCAAGAAGGTGCGCGGCCGTTTCCAATTCCCTGAACGCTGCCACAATGTGCGGGAGAGCAGCTGAAAGTTCCGGCGTCAAGCAAATGCCGGACTTTGCGCGCACAAGAAGGTCGAAGCCGAGATGCTCTTCTAGCGTCTTGATCCTTTGCCCGACGGCCGCCGTTGTAATCCCCAGTAGCTTTCCCGCCGCCGTCAGAGAGCCGGTCCGCATGGCAAGCTCCAGTGCCTGCAGCGATTTGAGATGCGTCGGAATCATCCACCGTTGGTAAAGGTTAGCTTTAGACTCGTAAAGAACATTTGGATTGCTTTAGCGCGCCCTTGGAGGACAATGACCTGGCGGTAATTCGCGGAGGAGTTTTAAAGATGTCGCAGATGAAACGGTTTGTCATCGAACGAGACATTCCCGGTATCGGTGCAATGTCGATTGTGGAGCTTTGCGGCGCAGCTCGTGCCTCCAACCAAGCCATCGACAAGGTCGGTCCTGGAATCCAATGGCAACACAGCTACGTGGCCGCGGACAAGACGTTTTGTGTCTACCTGGCCAAGGATGAAGCGGCAATCCGCAGGCACTCGGAGCTGAGTGGGATCCCGATTGCGGCCATCACCGAGATCACACAAGTCATCGATCCACTTACCGCCAACAACTGAACTGATCGCTTCGCCCGAGTCTCGACTTTGACACCGGGATTAAATTCCATTTGTACCGATACAGACTGCTCGTCCGGTAAAAACAACTGATCGGTCCATCTTTTCTCATCGGTAGGTCGGTCCCCACGGGGAGGACGCCTTCATGCAGGAGATTGCACGTCGAGAATTCATTGCCAACGGAACCACCGAGGTCCAGAGCTACACGGTCAAAGTGCTGCCAATAGTTAGCTTCGTCATGTCAATCGGTGTGCTGGTTCTACCCAGGGCGAAATCATGAATCGTTAACCTGCAAGGACGGCTTGGCGGTAGGTCGGGTTCATGAGGGCTTTGAGGCGCTTGCGCTTG
>NZ_JAMYUW010000047.1:0-56310 GCF_040323315.1 Mesorhizobium sp. M0047
GCCGATAGACCACCATTCCGGGCACGCGAGGGTCTTCAATGTCGTCAATATGATCGAGAAAGCTTGCGTCCATCGCCGGTCTCCTCCCGACAGACAACCGCCCGGCGGGCCTACGGCTGGGCGTACTCCTTCCGGCTTAATTGCGTGATCACCAATATCCCGCTACTTTCAGGTCCTAGCGCGCGACCAATGCCTACTATCGCTCCTCCTACGTGCTTGTGCATCCGATATCGAGGGCGTCGAGACGATCCGTCGATGGGAGAGGTTGTGCTCAAGGCATGCTCGCCGGCCAGATCGATGCCGCGATCCTATACACGGCGGCGCCGGGGTGACTTGATCGGCATCAGCGGGAGAGAGGAGAGAAGGAACAGATCATTAAAGTAGGCGGTTATGCTTTATTCCTTTGTTTTCTGGCTGTTTGAGAACCCAATGCTTCATTTGTCCATTTGTGAGATAATGGACGCGCCATCGCAGCGCTCGCAATGGCGCCAACGACATGACCGGCCCCTTCGGGCTGGCAGAAGAGGAGAATGCCATGAAGAAGAAGAGCTGGAAAAAACCCACCATGTGCCAGGTGGCTGCGGGCTTCGAAATTTCGCGATATCTGCCTGCTGAAAGTCCTCCCAGGAAATAGGCAGCAAAGGTGCGCGTCCTTGGCAACAGGGACATACACCCCCCTTGCCGATCTCGCGACGGCTTTGCCGCGGAAAATCCGGGCGCGAGGCCTCTTGCGCGAGAATATCCTGCCGCTCGGATGGGCTGCGGAGCGGGTAGATCACAATGCGTGTGAAGATCATCGGATCGGCGGCGGGAGGCGGCTTTCCGCAATGGAACTGCAACTATCGCCTGAGCCGCGCAGCTCGCACCGGGACGCCCGGCGTGCATCCACGAACCCAATCCAGCATTGCCGCGTCGGCGGACGGGACAGGCTGGGTTCTCTTCAATGCTTCACCCGACATTCGCCAGCAGATTGCGCAGACGCCAGAGCTGCAGCCCGCAGCCGAGGCGCCGCTGCGCTCGACGCCTATCCGCGCGGTGGTGCTGACCAATGCCGACATTGACCATATAGCCGGCCTGCTCAGCCTGCGTGAACGACAGCCTTTCGCCGTCTATGCGAGCGCACAGGTGCTGGCGACGCTGGAGGCGAATTCGATTTTCAGCGTTCTCGATCCGGCGATCGTGCCGCGACGCCTCCTGGCACCAATGGGAGAACTGGCGATCTGCGATGCGGGCAGCCATGAAACCGGTGTGGTCGTCGATGTCTTTCCCGTGCCCGGGAAGATCGCGCTCTATCTCGAGCAAAGCGGCGATCCCAGGGCCGATTTCAGCTCCGATACGGGCGACACGATTGGAGTGCGCATCACCGGTGCCGGCAGTCATGGCGCGGTCTTCTACATCCCGGGCTGCGCGTGCATCGATGCCGCCCTGCGTACGCGTCTGGCCGATGCCGCCTGCCTTCTGTTCGACGGCACCGTCTACACAGACGACGAGATGATCGCTGCCAGCGTCGGTCAGAAAACCGGTGCGCGCATGGGGCACATCGCAATTTCTGGAGAAGCAGGTTCGATTGCCGGTCTGGCCGATGTGAAGATGGGCCGCCGAATCTTCGTCCATATCAACAACACCAATCCTGTTCTCGACGAGAATTCCGCCGAACAGGCGGCGGTCAAAGCGGCTGGCTGGGAAGTCGCCAGCGATGGAATGGAGATGGACTTTTGAGCGATTTCCAAGACGCGGCCAGAGGTGGCCTGTCCAGGAGCGAGCTCGAGGCCTTGCTGCGGCAGGTCGGTGCAGAGCGCTATCACAACCACCATCCTTTCCACCACAGAATGACCATTGGCGCCCTGTCGAAGGCCGAGATGCAGGCCTGGGCGTTGAACCGCTATTGCTACCAGGCCGTCATTCCGCGCAAGGACGCCATGATCCTGGCACGTGCCGAGGATCCGGCGTTTCGCGCCGCCTGGCGCAAACGCATCGAGGACCATGACGGCGAGGACGGCTGGAGCGGCGGCGTAGCGCGCTGGCTGCATCTGGCCACCTCGCTCGGGCTCGATGCCGAAGCCGTCAAGAGCGAACGGCTGGCGCTGCCGGCGACCCGTTTCGCCGTCGGCGCCTACCTTTCATTCTGCACGAACCGGACGCTGCTGGAGGCGGTCGCATCGTCGCTAACCGAAATGTTCTCGCCGCTCATCATCAGCGAGCGAGTGCCGGCGATGCTGGCCAGATACGATTACGTCACCGAGGATTCGCTCGCCTATTTCAGCCGGCGGCCCGAACAGGCATCGCGCGATGCCGACTTCGCCCTCGCCTACGTGCTCGGCCATGCCGATACGGCCGAACGCCAGCAACAGGCGGTCGATGCGCTGGTGTTCAAATGCGATATACTGTGGGCCATGCTCGACGCGCTTCAGCATGCCTATGGCGCGTCGGGAAACATTCCGCCCGGCGCCTTCCACCCGGAGGCAACCTGATGATGGCGCTGCGCGAAAGAGCGATTGTGTCGTTGCGATCGGTGCCATCACTGCCGAAGCACGTGCGCATACAGTACGACCCCGTGCGACAGGCCTTCACCGTACTTTCGCCGGAGAAGGTATTCTGGCCAAACGAGATCAGTCTCGACATATTGCGCCGATGCGACGGGCGATCCACTGTCGGCCACATCATCGCCGGTCTCGCCGCCGATTATGAAGCAGAACAGGAGGTCGTGGCAGCCGACGTCATCGCCTTCCTGCAGGAATGGTCGGACAAGCTGCTGGTGAAGCTATGAGCGAGCCCGTTCTCCCTCCGATTGGGATGCTGGCGGAACTGACGCATCGCTGCCCGCTGCAGTGTCCTTATTGTTCCAATCCGCTCGAATTGCTGAAGGCCAATCGCGAGCTCGACACGCAGACCTGGCTCGGTCTCTTCTCGCAGGCCGCCGATCTCGGCGTTCTGCAGGTGCATCTATCCGGCGGCGAGCCGATGTTGCGCCGCGACCTCGAACAATTGATCGCCGGGCTTTCGGCGCGCGGAGTGTATACCAACCTGATCACCGCCGGCATCAACATTGCCGAAGGCCGCCTCGAGGCCCTTGCGGAAGCCGGTCTGGACCATCTGCAGCTAAGCTTTCAGGGTGCCCGTCCGGCGACCACCGACCGTATCGGCAACCACCGGGGAAGTCATGAAAAGAAGCTGGAGACGGCCCGACGGGCCCGCGCGGCCGGGCTGCCGCTCACCATTAATGCGCCGATCCATCGTCACAACATCGAGCAAGTACCGGAGTTCATCGATCTAGCCCTCTCGCTGGGCGCGGAGCGGCTGGAGATCGCCAACGTGCAGTATGCCGGCTGGGCGCTGGCCAATCGCGATTGGCTGATGCCCGAACGTGCTGCGGTCGACAGGCAGGCGGAGATCGTGGCGGCGGCGCAGCAACGGCTTGCCAGCATCATCAACATCGACTTTGTCCCCCCGGATTATTTTGCCATCTATCCAAAGCCGTGCATGGGCGGCTGGGCGCGAGACGCCTTCATGGTGACGCCCGACGGGACCGTGCTGCCTTGCCACGCTGCACAGACGGTTCCTTCGCTCCGCTTCGAACGGTTCGGAACGCGCCCGCTCGCCGAGATCTGGATCGATTCGCCGGCATTCAATGCCTTCCGCGGGACCGAATGGATGCAGGAGCCGTGCCGAAGCTGCGAGCGGCGCGAGATCGATTGGGGCGGCTGCAGATGTCAGGCGATGGCGATTGCCGGCGATGCCGCCGCAACGGATCCGGTCTGCATCAAGTCGCCGATCCACGCTCGCATGGCCACGCTCATCGACGAAACACAGCTCATCGCGGCAAATGCTGCGGCGGACAAAGCGTTCATCTATCGTCGGATAGGAGTTGGCTCGGAACAAGAGCAGTGCGAAATCGTACGCTAGTCCGCCCGGCGACAATGGTCCCAGCAGATTGATCGTGGACGGAATCGGGCGATGGGTAAACGGATACTTCTCAGGGTTCAGCATCGCCGGAGGCTTTTCGATGTACCTGCTGACGAGGACAGCCTGCTCCGCCACTAGTCACTTGCAGCCTTTCAGGGTCGGGAATTCCGGTGCGAGATCGTATTCGGGGCCGAAAACAATGACTGTGGGATAGTCAAGATACATCGGCGCATTCGCCGCCCTCTATTTCGCGCTTACTCCAATGCCAGCATTCCCGGCCGCAACCGCGCCTGTCGTCAGCGCCGGCAGCCAGCGGCCACTGCCCGACGTGCTTGAGCAGGCGACACCCGCGGTGGTCAAAATTACCGTCACTTCGCATTCGCCTGGGCAGATTAACCCGCTCTACAAGACCCTACTTCCGCCGCTACTTCGACATGCCTGAGGCGCAACCCCGGGTGAGCGCCGGTTCCGGCGTCATTGTCGATGCCGACAAGGGCCTTATCCTGACCAACCGTCACATCGTCGCCGATGCCAGTGAGATCTCGGTGACGCTAAGAGATCGCCGCCGTTTCAAAACGGAGCTTGTAGGAAACGATCAGGCGACGGACGTCGCCTTGCTCAGAATCAAGGCGAGTAGGCTCACGGCGCTTCCTTTCGGCAACTCCGATGCACTCCGCGTGTGTGACACTGTTGTGGCGATCGGCAATCCATTCGGCCTTGGGATCACCGCCTCGGCCACGGATCCCGATGCCGGCTCGACCGTCACCTACAGCATCAATGACTCTCGCTTCGCCCTCAATGCCAGCAGCGGCGTCATCACGCGCTCGGCCAACGGCACGCTGGCACGCTCGACTTCGAGACCCAGCCGTCGATCAATCTGACAGTGACGGCAACCTAGTCCGACGGAAGCGCCGCCAATCAGGCGCTCACCCTATTTCCGTTGGCGAGTCACTCTCTTGTTCAATTCTCCCTGAAAGTGCGCGTAAGTGAGGCCTGGACCGGGGCCAGCATATCGTCGAGCAGGGTGTGTTCCCCGGTCAGGATCATGACTTCCGCCGGCATGCCGGGCGACAGACGGATCTCGTGCAGATCTTTAAGATCGGCCGCGTCGATCTTGACCTTGGCGAGGAAATAAGAATTCGCCGGTTTCTCGTCTGTCAGCCGGTCGGCCGACACTGGGGTGAGCAGGCCATGGATCTGCGGCGGGTGCCGGCTCGGATAGGCCCGACAGGACCACGCGGGCGGGCATGTCCGGATGCACCACGTCGATATCCGCCGGCTTGATGCGTGAATCGATGACCAGATTGGGCTTGTTTGGAACGATATCGAGAAGCGGCTGACCACTGGAGATCACACCCCGATTCGGTCGTTACGCGCACGTTCATCACCGTTCCGGCGATTGGCGCGACGATCTCGGTCCTCGCCAGCACATCCTGGCGCGAGGGCAATTGGCTCCGCAGTTCGGCGAGGTCTGCGCGCACCTTTGGCAAGGATCCTCGTTGGCACTCTCGCTGTCCTGCTGGCGCAGATTGAGCAGTTGCAACTTGGTCTCGCCGATCTGCTGGTCGTTCTTCGCCACCTGCGCCCGGCTCGATGCCTGGTTGGCGCGGATGTCCGCCTGGGCACGCTGCAGCGCCAATATCCGCGGCAAGCGTTCCAGGCCCTTCTTGTACATTTCCTGCGCGGAGGCGATCTCCTGGTCAATCAGGCCGAGTTGCTCCGCCTCGGCGGCCATCACGTCCTCGATCCAGTGCTTTGCTCTTCTATCTACGCGATGCGCCTATTGAGGATTTGGGTGCGCCCCTCACGGGTTGCCAGGCGGCTGTCGAGCAGCGCCTGCTCCTCGACGACAACATTTCGCGCAACCTCATTGTCGATCGATGTCAGCTCCTTGGGGAAAGCTATCCCATCCTCACCGGCAAGCTCCGCGACCAGGCGCGCCTCGGTTGCCAGCAGGCGAATGTAGTGCCCCTGCACCTCGTCATAGCGCCCTTGCGCTTCGGTTGTCTTCAAGCTGACCAAGACCTGGCCGGCGCTGACCTTGTCGCCTTCCTTCACATGGATCGCCCCGGTGATGCCGCCTTCTAGATGTTGGACGGTTCTGCGATAGCCTTCCGGACTGACGACACCATTGGCGACGACGGCGCTTGCCAGAAGTGCGACGCTCGACCAGACGGCGACGCCGCCGACGAAGACCATCGCCGAGACGTAGCCCAGCATGCGCGCGGGCCGCGTCCGTTGATTGAGGTCGCGCTTGCTGGCCTGGAATGCATGCGACCGTCGCCGGACGAGCCGCGGAGTCACGAGCAGGAAGAGCGCGCCTGCCGCCGCCGCTAGAGCGATGCGCTTCGGCTGGTCGAGCCCGTCGAACCAGACTGACACTGTGGCAATGAATTGCCCGGCGGAGATGATCAGCCTGCCGGCCAGATCGCGCAGGCCGTCCGCAAGCCGGTTCAGCATCGTCGAGAAGTCACAAAATCGCTCGTCCATGGCTCACTCCACCGCCTTCAGGTTTGTGGCCGCGTTTGCGGCGATCTTGTCCCGAATTGCCGCCGGCACCGGGATGCGCCTAAGGCTCGCCTGCCAGCGCCGAGAGCACCTCGTCGCGCGGGCCGAACATCGCGACGGATCCCTCGCGCAGGAGCACGACATGATCGGCCGTGCGCAAAAAATTGGTCTGATGGCTGACGAGAATGACCGTGCGGCCGCGCTCCTTCAGCTGCTGGAGCACGTTGAACAACGCCACCTCGCCTTCGCCGTCGAGGCCGGTGTTCGGCTCGTCGAGAACGATCAGCGGTGGATCGCCAAACAGCGCACGTGCGAGCGCGATGCGCTGGCGCTGGCCGCGCGAGATGCGGACGCCGTAGGGTCCGACCTCGGTCCGATACCGTTCGGCAGCGCAGGATCATCTCGTGGATGCCCGCAAGTTGGGCCGCGGCGATGACGGCTTCGCTGTCGACGTCGCGCAGGCGCGCGATGTTTTCGGCGATGGTTCCGGGAAACACTTCGATCTGTTGCGGCAGGTATTTTGCCGAAACCTCTCGTGGATGCTGGCCCTGCACCGGATGGAAGCCCATATTTTCGACGCCGCCCACCACTCAGCTCCGGCGCGGCGCTCCGGCAAAGCGTGAGGAGTGACGCTGAATAGTGTGGTTGGCGAACCCTTCGGAATGACCGAGCGTAGAATCGGCCGAAGCTCCAATGCGTGGAAGCAATCAGTCTGTCCGAATCCGGAACCATCAGCCAAAGCCGTTCGGCATTGTCGCGGCTTGCTTCCACCCGGATGCCGCACTTTCCACGATCCGCGTGCGGCTGTGCTCTGATCGGGTTTTGACCGAGCTCCATAGATGGGTCAGGGACAACAACCTCTCGTATGAACCACTCGGATGAAACGCGAGCAACAGGTTGGCCCCGGCTGACATCCACGTAGGAGCGAGAACTTGCAACTGGGTCATGGAAATTTCTCCGCGACGAGCCCCGGAAGCCGGCGACACGTTGCTCGATGCATCATACATCCGGTCCGAGAGCGGGTGTGGTACTGGGGCATGCTTTCGACACGAGCCAGTCGAGGTATCGGTCATGCAACCGTCAAGTTGTTTCAGGAACACGGTTGGCGTATCATCGCCGTGTCTCGACAGTCGTTTTCTGAAGAGTGCGCCTGGCCGGGCGCGGAGCTTCACATCAATGGTGGCCAGCACGCATGAGCGCACCGCGCCTCGCAAATCTCGGCGAGTACGATTACTGTGTTGTCGGCGGTGGAATTGTCGGGCTGGCAACGGCCACCGCTCTAGCGCAGAGAGAGCCCAGCGCGCGCATTGTCCTTCTCGAAAAGGAGAAGGAGTTGGCTGCCCATCAAACCGGCCACAACAGTGGCGTCATCCATGCCGGCGTCTATTATCAGCCTGGATCCCTGAAGGCCAAACTCTGCCGCGAGGGTGCCGAGGCTACCAAAGCCTTCTGCAAGGTAAAGGGTATAGCGTTCGAGACTTGCGGCAAATTGCTAGTCGCAACGAACAATCGCGAACTTCAGCGCATGGAAGCACTGGAGGAGCGGGCCCGGCTTAACGATATCGCTTTTGAACGGCTTGGCGGCCATGCCTTGAAAGCGGCCGAGCCAAATATTGTCGGGCTTGAGGCCCTGCGCGTGCCCGCTACCGGCATTGTCGACTATCGCCTCATCTGCGCAGCCATGGCAGCAGATTTACAGGAGCGCGGAATTGAGATCAGACTCAACAAAGCTGTTACATTAGTTAAGGAAGAAAACCGACACGTCACGGTACTTGCCGGCCGGGACAAACTGAGGGCGCGGCGTCTTGTCGCCTGCGCTGGCTTGCAATCGGACCGAATCGCCCGGGTTGCGGGGCTCGACATCCAGCATCGCATTGTACCGTTTCGAGGTGAGTATTTCGTATTACCAGAATCACGTTCGGCCATTGTCAAACACCTCATCTATCCGATTCCAGATCCAGACCTGCCGTTTCTTGGCATCCATCTTACCAGAATGATCGACGGCCGCGTGACCGTAGGTCCCAACGCGGTGCTCGGCTTTGCCCGTGAGGGATACGAGAAGGCGAGCTTCAGCCTCGGCGATTTGACCAGCATGGCAGCCTTTCCGGGCTTCTGGCGTGTGATCGGCCGCAATTGGCGTTCCGGTCTTCGGGAGTTCTCGAACAGCTTCTCCAGGGCGAAGTATCTGGAAGAGTGCCGAAAGTATTGCCCGGAGCTTACAGTGGCGGATCTGCGAACGCCGGCCGCCGGGATTCGTGCACAAGCGGTGCTGCGCGACGGGACCCTTGTCCATGATTTCCTGTTTGTCGAAAGCGAGCGGATGCTGCATGTCTGCAATGCGCCGTCACCTGCTGCCACGTCTGCCATTCCCATCGGCGCGATGATCGTCGACCGTCTGCTCGAAGGCGGCTCCCCATCGCATTCTATCCTCTCTAGAGGAGACGATCGTGACCAGCCATAGAAAGTGCATCGCCGGCGCCTTGGCTGAGGGCGGCGAGTCGACCCGAATGTGAACTCGTCGGTTTGTACACCAAAGCGGATAGGAGCGCGGCTGAGCGCTCCATAGACGCGGCTCCGGGCGTCGACTACCACGTTCCGTTTGGGAAAGGTTCATCCTATGGACAGCTCGGGCAAGGAGCGTATGCCCGTGATTTCTACACCGTCGTAAAGTCAGCCTCCAGCCTGGCCTAACGGCCTGCGCAGCGACCCAGACGCAAGGAAAGGACGCTATCCTGGAGCAGTCTCCGAACTCAGCAGGGGGGCGCGACATCACCTATTATCTTCACGCCTATTGCCAACGCGAAGCGGCATCTCGAGGTGGGCTCCCTTATCATCGATGACGGCGAAGGCATCCACGTCATCGACACCGAGATACATCGAGGCGATGGCGGGTCTCTGGAGCGTCGCGCTGGGCTTCAGCGAAAAGCGCATGGCAAGCAATTCATCGATGGCCACGCCTGCAAACCTTCAACAATCGCGCGGGTGAGCTTCTAGATTCTAGATCCAACGGAGTCAAACTGGCATCCCTGGGGATGATCATTCGTCTTCTGGGAATTGCTGAAGCTTTGACACAAGCTCAGCTTTTTCCGACTGGGCCGGGTGCACAAGGTCCTGACACATCAACGCCACTGGACGCAGCCGGTTGTGCAGACTGCTGGCCAGCATCCACGACATTCAATTTGCAAAGCAGATCGCGCGCCGCTCGATTTTCGGAGGAATAATAGATCTTCCGGCCCTCGTATCGGACCTTCACGAGCCCAACTGCCCGGAGCTTGGCCATGTGCTGGCACAAGGCGGCCCGGCTAATACCGAGCCGTTCGCGAATTTTCCGGAACGGCAATTCATTGTCGTGCAGCAAGCTCAAAATGTGCAGCCGCCGCGCATTTCCCAGCACCTCCAGAAATTCGGCCGCTCGTCGGGCGTTAGCCCTTAGTCTGTCCGAGACCATGGATACCTCTTCCGCAGCGACTTGCCGCCACGCCGAAAATTGCGGAACAATCGATCTCTTCATTGAACACGGCCAGATCATCTGGCACGAGCCACTGGGCGTAGGACCGAAGCCGTCTCAATCCACAAGCCTTGGGATGTCTCTCGGCGCGCTCGGACTCAAGTACAGCCTCGTTGACCGCTGTTGTTGGATTGGAGCGAGTCCTTTGGCGTCCTTCCGTTGGCTAACTAGTCCGCCACGTCGTAACATGGTCCACTCACCCGCTCCGTTGCGCAACCCCAGTAGATAAATTACCACATTCACGTCGATTGTGTCGGCTCCTCCACTATGATTAAGCCCTGTGACCGCTCCCTGAATGGTGAAGTTAGCCCCGATCACGGTGTGCTCTTGACGGATGCACGTCAAACGGGACGCGCGGAACCGGGCCCGGGTGAGCGATTCCCATTTCAACCGAGCCTCCGTTTTTCGACGCCGATGCGGGCGGGCCGACGCCTTTCACATATGGGCTTGCCCGTGCGATGTAGTGTCAATCGATATGACTAACGGCCTCCTTTTGCCTCTGATTGCCTCCACACGTCACCAAACGGATCCTTGACCTCCTGCTAATCGCTCTCGTTGGACGTTCGTTGAGCCGTCAGCTGACTCGATGTCGGTCTGCTAACCGAAAATCGGTTCGCTTCAACGATCAGAGATGGGCACAGTGTGGCAGGGCCTGAGCATACTGTAGCAACCATGGCCCCTTGCCCTGTGGGTGACCGGTGCCCCCAACCCCAACCCCTAACCAATCGTCGGTCGCCCTGTCTTTTTGAGCATACGGGTTGTCACCATAGCCGGCCAACGGCACCTATCCTATAAGGATTGCTGCGGCAGGAGGGCAAACTCCCTCGGCACACTTCTTGGGTCAGCTGACTATTGCGGATGAACGCACCGAGTGCCCCATCTCAATCTGAGGGGCTTCGACGATGCCACCGCCTGGAAGGGGAACCCACGATGCCCTCAAGGGCCTATATGACCTCAATGTCGCGATCGATGCCATCGAGACTTGAGACCCCTCCTCCCCAGTCGATGTCAACCGCGATCAGCACCGACCGGCTCATGACGGGGTCGGCTTCGCGCACTTCTCTCGGGTGAGGCGAAAGGCTCCCTGCCCTTTGTTCCGAGCGAAGCGTCACCGGCGCTGGTCAGTGGTTTCCTGAGCCATTTCGTGATGGCGTTCTTCACTATGCTTCCCTGCCCTCCTGCAAACGGCTAACTCGCAATCGGGCGAACGCCTACTAAGGAACGCCTCGACCATAGAAAATAGTATCTTACAATACCGGCCCAGGCTTGTTGCGATTTCAGTTGCAAATCCTGTGTCGATGATGAAATCATGGGAGCGCTGGGCAATGGGGGGTTGTTTAGGTTCCGGCACCAGGAGGAGAGGCGGTATGACCACACAGGTTGTACATCGCGCATTCAGTCCCAACCAGATCAGGCAATTCAGGGAAATCTACGAGCGTGCGCGGGTAGTGCAGGCAAATTACCCCGAGTCGCACATTGCCAGCAAAGCCGCCAAAAGACTGATCGAGGCTTTCGAAGCCGAGATCCAGGCTGACGGGACGGTTCTGGATATTCAGCGGCTAAGCGAGGCCACCCCCCTAGGGACCGCCTGAGATCATGCCCTTGTCTGGCGAATCCTAACGATGAACGGCTTCATCTGCCGACGTCAGCCGTGCCCTGCCGGCGGATCTTGCCGTTCCAGAATCAAGTGCGGGAAGTGGGTCGCCATGCAGAGCGATAGGGGAGCCATGGGGTTGGGCGGCGGTGGCTCCCCTATCCTGTCTCCGCATTTTGTTCGCAGACAGGCCGCGTAAGCTCGCGCAGACGCCGGCTTTCCAGTGTTCAGCGTGGCCCATACGTCGTCAACCAAGCTTTTGGAGGCATGATGCCACGTTATCAGGAGGTGCGTGCGAACCCCACTACCTTCTATGGGATGAGACCGGCCGGAATCAATCGCAAGCTCGGTGATTTGCCGGCTGATGAAGCTAGTCTGTAGGAGGTGCCTCCAACACGGTGCGGTAGCTCAGGATATTCTAGAGCTTAGTGCAGGACGGGGTCTGCGTCTTAGGCTCGGCCCGCTCCAGCCTGTCGAAGCGTTTTGGGACCTCGTCGTACTCGAACGCAAAAATTTACCTAAAATTAACTTATGTTAGAGACCTCTTATAAATAGCCCATACACTGCCGAAGCTGCTTTTAGCTCAGCAGCCGCTTTCTTGAGGCTAGTAATCAGCCTTGAGCGTAGAAAATGGGGCGGGGTAACAAACTTCCAATTCTATAGAAATGAGGGTGCCTATCGGGCTCCTTAGGCAGCTTTCGTTGGGGAAGGGTGAGTGTAGGTATGGTTTCCACTGCAGGACTGCACAATTACGGTTCGACAAATCAAACAAGAGTTCCGTCCAGCGGCACAGAAAATCTCCACCAAGAAGCAGGCAAGCAATACCTGCTCATGCTGGACGGAAGGGCCTTGGACCGAGAGTGTCTCGCATCGGCCCTTGAGGACCATGAACTGGGCATGGCGGTCGTCGCCATGGCTTCGATCGAAGAATGGCGCGTGAGGAAGGCGGCGGCCTCTTCCCTTGCAACCATACTCTTCAACCTTGGCGGCCGGAAGATGACCGATCATGGCATCGCAGACGAAATCAGGCATATTTCGTCCGAGTTCAAGGCCGTCCCCTTGGTCATCCTGGCCGACACCGAAGACCTTGCACAGGTGCTGACGGCTCTCGAATGCGGCGCACGCGGCTACATTCCGACTTCGGTCGGTATCGATGTGTGTGTCGAGGCGATCAACTTGGCGGCGGCGGGAGGCATCTTCGTTCCGGCCAGCAGCGTCCTTTCCATGCGGCACTTGATAAAATCAGGCGACTGCGACCCCCGACCTTTGACGGGCATGTTCACGCTCAGGCAGACAGAGGTCGCCCAGGCGCTGCGACGCGGTAAGGCGAACAAGATTATCGCCCACGAACTGAATCTTTGCGAAAGCACCGTGAAGGTTCACATTAGAAACATCATGAAGAAATTGAAGGCGACCAACCGCACGGAGGTGGCCTACAAGGTGAACGATCTCTTCGTGGAAAGACCTCTGGGCTAAGAGTAAATCGCATCAACAAGACGGCCCGACCCGGTTCAGTCCTGGCGGGTCGTATTTTTTCCATCGACGGACACATTTCAGTGAACGGTCGATTTCGCGGGGGCCCTGAAAAGCGCGCCACGTCCGACGAAAACCCCCGCCGGGCTGCGTCCATCACTCGGACCGAGGGTCGCCCAATATGCCGCACTCATCTACCGCAATGTTCTCGCCGAGCACGATCTTCTTGGGTCGATGGGCCGGCGCGGCAATCCATACGATAATGCGAAAGCGGAAAGCTTCATAAAGACGATGAAGGTCGAAGCCGTCTATCCGATAGCTTACGAAAGCTCCGCCGACGTCGCTTTTCCCCGCTTCATTGATGAGGTCTATAACACCCGCCGATTGCACTCAGCCCTCGGCTGTTTCAGCCCGCAACAGTTCGAGGACCAACACGCCCGGCAGATGGTCAAAGCTGCGACTTGACCTGTCCGGTCTGGGGGGCGCACTCCAGATAGGCGTCCAAATTTTGCACACGATGACGTAATTGCTGCCGTCGCTCCTTTGAACGAAGATTCGGCTGACGGCAAAAGCCGCCGACCATTGAGATCGAGGAGGCCGCAGTGAAGCAATATATCGGATTAGATGTGTCGCAGCGAGAGACCAGTGTTTGCGTCGTCGATGATGCTGGAAGATCTGTCTTCCAAGGAAAAGTGAAGTCCGATCCAGGAGCACTGACCGAGTTGCTCCGCAAACGCGCACCTCACGCCGAGCGCATCGGATTCGAGACGGGCGCCATGTCCAGCTGGCTCTGGCATGAGCTTAAACGGGTCGGAATGCCGGTTGTCTGCATTGATGCTCGACATGCGAAGGCGGCACTTTCAGTTCGAATGAACAAAAGTGATGAGAACGATGCCCGCGGCCTCGCCGAGCTGGTTCGCGTCGGCTGGTATCGGGAGGTCAAGGTCAAAAGCACGGAGACCCAGGCAACCCGATCCCTCCTGGTGGCGCGATCGCGACTTATCGCCATCCGCCGCGATCTCGAGAACCAAGTTCGGTCAATGCTGAAAGAGTACGGGCTGCAGTTCAGTCGCTCAATCGGTGCGCAGTTTCGGCGAAAGGTCGAGGCGTTGGTTGTCGACGGGCATCAGCTTCGATCCGTGATCGAGCCGCTTCTGACCGTCCATGAACAGGCCTGCAGGGAACAGGAAAAGCTGGAGCGGCAGGTACGACGCCTTGCTCGTGAGGATGACACCACGCGCCGGCTTATGACGGTTCTGGCGTCGGCGTCGTGACGGCGTTGACCTACCGCCACACGATCGATGATCCTTCGCGCTTTTCCTCGGCCAGTGACGTCGGCGCCTACCTTGGTCTGACACCGCGGCGAAAACAATCTGGGGAAACAGATGTCAACGGCCGTGTCTCACGCTGGGGAGATCGGCTGTTGCGGACCTATCTATACGAAGCGGCCAGCGTCCTCATGCACCGGACAAAGAAATGGTCGACGCTGAAGGCGTGGGGCGTTCGCCTGTCGAAGCGGATCGGCATGAAAAAGGCGAAAGTGGCGGTTGCTCGCAAGATCGCGGTTCTGCTCCACTGCCTCTGGGTTGACGGCACCAGCTTTGAGTGGGCGGCGAAAAGATGGCGTGACAGATCCGCGCTCGATCCCAATCGCGGGTCCGCTTCCGAAACCCGTGATGTCCCCGCCGGGACGGTGGTTGTGGTGACCTCGTTGAATCGGCTGACGTCGACTTCGAACTTCGTTGCACACGTTGAGGCGCCCAACCCGAACATCATCATGAGGCATTCGACCTCGGAAAGGACCATGACCCCGGCGATGACAGAGCGAAACTCGGATTGACAATCACCCGCAATTAAAGGGCCGATTCACAGATTTCGCGTTGTCGCGCTACCGGGAGCCACTCGAGACAAATGGCTCCTTCTGATCGTTTCATTGCCCCGAACTCCTGACCGCGTGCTGCAGGAAGATATTCACGGAGTGCTCCGATTCGCTCGATTGGTCGCGATAATCTGGTTCTGCGGCCCCCTCAAAGGCTGTTCCATTGCGCGGCAGCAAAGTCGGTGCCTGTCTGGCTATCCACCATAAGTGCTAGCTCCTAACCTTATGGCGAACGCGCAAACCTGAGCCGAGCATGTAGACTTGTCGCCGGAATGGAGTGGTTGGCATGTCCGAGCAAAGCCTTCGTTTTCGCAAATCCGCCCGCCTACAGGAACGCGGTCGCGAACTGATCCCCGGCGGTAGCCACACCTACGCGAAAGGCGAGGACCAGTATCCGATCCTGGCGCCTGGCTTCATCGAACGTGGCTCAGGGTGCCACGTCTGGGACGTCGACGGCAACGAGTACATCGAATACGGCATGGGCAATCGTTCGGTCGGGCTGGGGCATGCCTACCCGTCCGTGGTTCGAGCGGTGGAAAGGGTCCTCCAAGGGGGGTCGAATTTTACGCGGCCTGCCAGGATCGAAATCGACTGCGCCGAGACGTTCCTGGAGCTTATCGGGGCGCAGATGGTGAAGTTCTGCAAGGACGGATCCGATGCGACCTCCGGAGCAGTTCGCCTTGCCCGCGCCTATACAGGTCGCGATCTCGTTGCCTGCTGCTCCGATCATCCGTTCTTTTCGACGGACGATTGGTTTATCGGAACCACACCTATGAATGCCGGCATTCCGGAAGCAGTGCGAAAGCTCACAGTTTCTTTCCGGTACAATGACATCGGAAGCGTGAAGGAATTGTTCGACAGGCACCCCGGCAAGTTGGCAGCCCTCATCCTCGAGCCCTCCCGCGGCGACGATCCGGTGGACGGGTTCCTTCATGAAGTCCAGCGTCTCTGCAGGGAAAAGGGCGCTTTGCTCATATTCGATGAGATGATCACCGGGTTCAGATGGCATGCGGCCGGTGCGCAGAAGCTCTATGGCATAGAGCCGGACTTGTCGACGTTCGGCAAAGCGCTTGGCAATGGGTTTTCGGTCTCGGCCCTCGCCGGCAAACGCGAATATATGCGGCTCGGCGGTCTCGAGCATACGGACCGCCCAAGGGTGTTTC
This sequence comes from Mesorhizobium sp. M0047, assembly GCF_040323315.1. Classification (NCBI taxonomy): domain Bacteria; kingdom Pseudomonadati; phylum Pseudomonadota; class Alphaproteobacteria; order Hyphomicrobiales; family Phyllobacteriaceae; genus Mesorhizobium; species Mesorhizobium sp. M0047. Next base: position 16,029 of record NZ_JAMYUW010000047.1, read on the forward strand.
TCCTGTCGACCACGCATGGCGCGGAGACCCACGCCCTTGCGGCGGCGATCGCAAACATGCGGACTTACCAAAACGAGCCGGTGATCGAACACCTGCACTGTCAGGGGACGAAACTGAAGAAGGGGATCACAGAGGCCGCCAGTCGGCATGGGGTGGATAGGCACTTCAAGGTAGTCGGCCGTCCCTGCTGCCTAGCATTTGCCACGTTCGACCCTGACGGAAAGCCGTCGCAGGCATATCGCTCGCTGTTCCTGCAGGAGACGATCAGGCGTGGAGTGCTTATGCCGTCTCTCGTCGTCAGCTATACGCATGACGACGCGGCCGTCATGAAGACGATTGAGGCCATCGATGGTGCACTGGCCGTGTATGCTCAGGCCCTGGAATCAGGAACGAGCCGCTTCTTGGTAGGCCGCCCGTCACAGGTTGTCTTCCGCCGTTTCAACACTGGTGATGGCCGAGATGAACCAACGAGAACGCCAGAGACCTTTCAAGTCCCGAATGCTATGGCCATGGGACAATCCGAAAGCCGGCCCGCGGCAACATCCTGACGCGTCTGAGGCCTTCCTCATCCTCTCGAACCACCAAGGACCATCGCGGCAATCCCGCGGTGGTCCTTGGGCCATGGGACAGGATCTCACTTCGTCGGTTGCGGGAAACAACAAGGCACAAGCTATCACCCCATGAGGGCGAGCAGAGGTGCAGGACAAAGTCGAAGCCATCGATGGCTCGTGCGGAAACCGCCTAATCAATCTGCAGTGGCAACAAGCTCGGGAAACGTGTGATTTCTCACCCAAATAACGGCTTCCTCGATGGTATCGAAGTTCTTGTGCAACCCGCTCAGCAGTCCAAAGCCTGTCTCGAGGAACCATTTGCCTTTCATGCAGTAGGCTTCCTCGTCAATCTGGGTAAGGACGGCGACCAGCTGGTCGGATTTCCACACCAGAACCCCGTCTTCTCCCCCATCGACGGTTCCAATTCGAGCTTCGCTGCAAGTAAATCCAGGCGCAACGTTGGCATTGCCCATTTTGACAAAAATCCCTTCAACCTCAAAATAAAATGGTAGAAAAGAACGCCGTAGGATTTTCTGTGGGTATTTTCGGCCAGCGGCAGCGAATTAATTAACAGATCGCGCGGTCAGTTCAATCTGTTTCATCCGGTCATCCACTGCTCATTTCTTCGCGAAAAATGCGCGCGAGCCGCTACAGAATCTTGACCTTCCTTAGCGTGAAGGCCTCGGCATAATGCTCGGGCGCCCGGCATTCCATCCCGCGCAACCGTGCAAGTCCGGCAAATGTCTCGCGATCGAACCAGTCCTTGGAGCGCTGCGACCCGAAGTGCTCATGAAGCAGTCCGAGCTTGCGTTCCAGCAGGTCTGCCGTAAGCGGCACGTAGGCGTTGGGTTGGCAGAGATCGCCGTCCCAATTCGCAATCTCGTATTCGAGCACGAGATGATCGCGGAAGACGTTCCAGGTCAGTTGGTTGACCTCCCGGTGATCCTGATGAGCATCGAACTTGGCGTGGGTCAACACCACGTCCGGACGTATCCTTGATCTTACGTCCATCAGCCACTGCTTTATCGATCGGCTATGGGCGGGGAAGTAGCTGTCCTCAAAATCCGCAATCTCGACTGTGGACGAGCGTGATCCTTCGAGAAAAGCTTCGGCCGAAGCCCTGGCTTCGGCCGAGCGCTGGCCGCCGGCGCTCAGGACGCACCAGGAGACGTGCAGTTTGACCCCCGACGCGATCAGACCGAGTATCGTGCCGCCCGCGCCGATCTCAATGTCGTCGGAATGGGCCCCAAGGCAGAGGATCGAAAGTTCCTCCCCGCCACGTGCGAGGCCAAGCCCCCTCATGATGCAGCCAACACCACGCTGCGCCTATTCTTCCCGGCGGTGACACTCATATTCCAGGGCATGTCACCCTTTTCGACCATATCTTCAAGCGACTGCCAGTCGCGAAGCGTATCCATCGAGCGCCAGAACCCCTCGTGCTTGTATGCCATCAGCATGTTGTCGTCGATCAATCGCTTGAAAGGTTCGAGAACGAGTTCCTCGCCGTCACGCATGTAGTCGAAGATTTCGGGGCGGAACACGAAATACCCCCCGTTGATCCAGATCTCGGACGTCTCCGTCGTGCGAAACTCGCGCACGCGACCGTCTTCAGCGATGTCGGCCAAATGATACGTCAGCGGCGCGCGCACAGCCAGGAAGCAGCCGATCTTGTCGCTGGCCTCGAACTTCGCGATCACATCGTCAAGGTCGACGTCGGTCAGGCCATCAGAGTAGTTGGCCAGAAACATCTTTTCATTCCTGACGTGGTCCCTCGCTGCCCAGAGGCGTTCTCCGATGTTACGCCAGATGCCCGTATCGAGAAGGGTAATGCTCCAGTCCTTGATCGTGTCACCGAGCAGTTTTACGTCCTGACCTCCATGCGTGACGACGCAATCGGAAAAGGTCTGCGGCCGGGTATTCAGGAAGAAATCCTTGATGACATTGGCCTTGTAGCCCAGACACAAGACGAATTCGTCGTGCCCGTAGTAGCTGTACCACTGCATCACATGGCGCAGGATCGGCTGGTGGCCGAGCGGTATCATCGGTTTCGGTATGCTGTCGGAATAGTCGCGAATGCGGGTCCCACGGCCGCCGCAGAAAAGGACGACTTTCATTTTCTCAACTCCGATGGATCGATCACGGTTACGAAAGGAATTGGCACCACGAATTTCGCGTTCCAAGCGGCGACATGGTGCATCTGCTGAATGATCTCGTCCTTCAGGTTCCACGGAAGGATCAGGATGTAGTCTGGCTTGGCCTGCTCGATCGCCTCGATCGGCTTGACCGGGATGTGCATGCCCGGTGTGTAGCGGCCGTGCTTGTAAGGATTGCGGTCAACCGTGAAATCGAGGAAGTCGGTGCCGATGGCGCAGTAGTTGAGCAGCGTGTTGCCCTTGCCAGGCGCGCCATAACCGCAAATCGTCTTACCCTCTTCCTTGGCCGAAATCAGGAACGCGAGGAGATCGCGCTTCGCGCGCTGCGCCTTGTAACCGAAAGAGGCGTAGGTCGTCATTTCCGTCAGCCCATGCCTCTTTTCGCGGTCGAGCAGTTCGGCGACACTGTCACGCGTGGCCCGGTCGCTGCCCTGGTGGGCGAGATAGACCCGTAGCGAGCCGCCATGGGTGGGCAGTTCCTCGACGTCGATCAGCCGCAGCCCGTGTCGGGCCGCCATGAAATCGATCGTCAGCAGCGAGAAATATGAAAAATGTTCGTGGTAGATTGTGTCGAACTGGTTCTCTGCCATCAGCCGCTCGACGTGCGGAAACTCGAGGGTGACCACGCCCTCGGGTTTGAGCAGGATCTTAATTCCCGCGACGAAGTCGTTGAGGTCGGGCACCTGCGCCAAGACATTATTGCCGATAATAAGGTCGGCGTGGAGCCCTTCGGCCACCATCTGAAGTGCCAGCCGCACCCCGAAGAAGTCGACCCGCGTGGGCACGCCCTTTTCGACTGCAGCGCGCGCGACGTTGGCCGCAGGCTCGATGCCAAGCACGGGAACGCCAAGTGCCAGCAAGTGCTGCAGCAGGTAACCGTCATTGCTTGCGAGTTCGACCGCGAAACTGTGGGCGCCAAGCCCCAGTCGCTTCGCGATCGCCTCGCAATATGCCTTGGAGTGGGCCACCCAGCTTGTCGAGAAGGAAGAGAAGTAGGCGTATTCGCTGAAGATGGTCTCGGGGCTCATATACTCCTTGAGCTGCACCAGGTAGCAGCATTCACAGACCAGGACATTGAGCGGATAGTAGAGTTCCATCTGGTCAAGCTGGTCGGCCTGCAGGAAGCTCTCGCAAGGAGGCGACATGCCCAGGTCGACCAGACTGTGTCGCAGGCGCGATCCGCACAGCCTGCAACTGACATTCAAGCGTGCCATATGCTGATCGCGAGCGATTTCGATAGCCTGAATATTCATCCCGTACCCCTCTGCCCGTTTGAAAAAGGAGACGCGGGTGGCTGACCTGTCCGCCGCGCTCCGCAGGACGCATTTGGACCCAGGTTAGGGGGGGTGCCCCCCGAGTTCGATTTGCCAATCCGTTGGGTGCCTTAATCCTTATAGGGAAGCGTGGGCCCGGCATACGGCGATCGGAGAAGCCAGCTAAGGCTTAGGTCTCTCTTCCAGCCTGGCAGGCGGTGGCGACAATCAGATTGCCGGTCCTTGCCCGGCTGCAGGGATTTAGAGGCATGCGATTTACCGAAACGGAGCTGAATGGCGTCTGGTTGATCGAGCCGACGCCCGTGGTTGACGATCGCGGTTCCTTTACGCGCGTGTTCTGTGAAAAGGAGATGGCCGATTGCGGGCTGGCGACGCGCTTTGTCCAACACAGCCGCGCGCATTCGGTCAAAAAGGGAACACTGCGGGGATTGCATTTCCAGAACGACCCTTATGCCGAAGTTAAACTCGTCTCCTGCGTCCGCGGGGCGATTTTCGACGTGGTGGTGGATCTGCGCCCGAACTCGTCGACACGCTACAGCTGGCTGGGCTTCGAGCTGACGCCCCAGAACATGAGGCAGGTCTATATACCTGCCGGGTTCGCGCACGGGCTCCAGACCCTTACGGATGATGCCGAGGTCTCGTATCTCATATCGCAGTTCTATACGCCTCACGCGTCGAGGGGTGTCCGCTACAACGACCCTGCCTTTTCGATAGGCTGGCCCTTGATGCCGACGGCGATGTCGGAGAGGGACATCAACTGGCCGCTGCTGAAGAAGCTGGTATTCTAGCCTCGGAGGCTCCATCCCTTAAAAGTTTACAAGAAGTATCGTCCTCATCTCTTCTCCGGGACCAGCTTGCGGATTTGCTACGGGTAGACTCAGCATCGTTGTTCCTTTCCGCCCAAATGGTGGAAGGTCAACGTACACACCGGAATTGAATACAACGCGGGTGTCCGGACCCGTCCACTTGTTGAGGTTTGGTTTTTTGAGTCTGGACGGTGCAGGCAAATGCTCCGTAATCAGGACGAATTTGTGTATAGCCGTGCGTGCCAAAATTTCACCGATGGTGTCATTGTCAAGGTGCTGCAAAACTTGTCTGATGATGCACAGATCGGATTTAGGAAGATCCTGTTTGCTCGCATCGAAGTGCTCGAAACAAATTCCTTCGCGTGCGAATTTTTCTCGGTTTTGCTCGATCACGAACGACGAAACATCAACTCCTAAATAGCGTTTTGCATGGTCGGCATACTTCTGCGCGACTTCGAAATCGCCGCACCCAATCTCAACGATACTTTCAACCTGTTTCTCGGTGATAAAATTCCGCACGAACGCAACATAAGTCGCAACTGATGGATCGTAGGAGCCGGATCCCGAGTAAGCAACTCCATTCTCCGATTTGCCCCAGATCGAAGTTTTGTAAATCAAATTGAAAATCTCAGTATTGGACCCAGACAATCTTCCATTGTTCAAAACGGATCGTAGACGCCGGTATGGATTTCTAAAGAGTTTTGGTACGAACACTTCAATTTCCACTAGCTTCCCCCTGATTTCCTTAGGAATATCGAAATAGCAGACGTGATATTCGGATTTCGACACTAGTGCAGGATAGCGTTCATGGCGCCGCGTCGGCCAACAAGCCGTGATCCAAGAGTAGCCCCGCCGCTGCGGCCAGTTCCCTGAACGGGAGGCCCGAGCGCTCGGCCATCGCCAAAAGCGAATGCCGGCCGTCGGCAAGGTTGAGCACCCAAAGCAGGGCCATCGACGTTGCCCCCGAAGACCTCTGCCCTCCCAGCGCGGCGTATAGGCCGCGCGTGCCGAGTTGTGGTTCGCCCTTGGGAAAAAGGTTCAGCGGCGTCCAGTCTGCTTCGACGATCTCGATCACGTCCATCAGGATCCGGAAGGAATCCGCCAGGTGCTCGGGTCCAATGAAGTCGAGATTGTCGGCAGACGTGTGGTATTCGGGGAAGGTCCCATGGACGCTGCGCTGGAACATGCCGACCGGCAGATCGAAGCCCGGCGAACAATACTGCCTCTCGTCATAGCCGTAAGGGGAGAAATCCATCAATTTTGCCCCGGTTTCGCGCCCGAGCACGTGGGCCATGGCGCGGTCGATGAAGGCGTCGCCGCGGCGGCTGCGCTTGTATGCTGGCCGTCCTGCATCACCCACGCATGAAAGCACCAGACCGTGGTCGATGAGATGTGTCCGGTCCTCGTTGCGGGACAGCCACGCGAGCGCGCCGATCGTGCCCGGAGCGAACAGGAAGCGGTAGCTGTATCGTGTTTTCCTTGCCTCCAGGCTTCTAGCAAGGGTCGCCAGCAGAGCCAGGCCTGAACAATTGTCGTTGGCCAATGACGGGTGGCATATATGTGCCGAAAGGAGGAATTCCCGCTCTGTCTGCCCGCGGTGCAGGTATTCGCCATAAGTGAGGCTGCCGTCTTTGAGTTCGGCATCGATCTCCACCCGGTAGAGACCGTCAGGCATTTTGGCCACACGGTCGTAGTCTGCGCAGAAACCCCATGTCGGGGCGTAGTAGCAGGTGCGGTAGGGGATCACTTGCGGCTGTTCTGGCAACGTATGGATGTGCGATCTCAGCTCGCTGAGCGGCAGTGTCCCCTTGAATGGCAAGCTGTAGTTGACGATGTGCAGGTTGGAGTCGGCAAAATCCAGGACCGTTTGTCCGTCCGGGCCTGTGATGCTCGCCGAGCGAATGTCCCATTCCTTTGGAACGGTCCAGTCGAACACCTGCGTCCCGGTGGGTACCTCATGCCGCTCTAGGTCAATGTGCCCCGACAGGATATCAAGCGTTTGTCGCACACCGTCCCCGGTGATGCTCCTGCAAATCGGAAAGAGACGTTCGGCCAGGGCATGGATTTCCTGGCCGAGAGTGGTGGAAGACGCAAGCGGGCCGAGTCCCCAGGGACTTATGTGTTCCATTCCCGTTAACCTGCCACTCCCTCCAGCTTTCGCGAACCTTCAGTAACGCGCATCCGCTCGTCCAAAAGCCGGTTGGCCAGAAGATACCTGATATGGCCGATGCGCTGGAAGCGTGACCCCTCGAATTCCTCGAGTGTGACATTCGACGCGCTGTAGGCCCGGTAAAGCTGCTCGGCGCCCTTGCGCGCATCCCATTGCGGCTTGAAGGCCGGAAGGGCGCGCGCGATCTTGTCGAAGTTGACGCGATAGGACCGTTTGTCGGGTCCAGCATCCGACGCGAATTCAAGCCGGCAGCCCGGTACGACTTCGGCGACAATCTCGGCAATCTCGCGGATCTTGTAGTTGTGGTCCGTACGTCCCACGTTGAAGGCCTCGTTGTGGATGATCTCGCGCGGCGCTTCCAGTCCGGCGATGAACGCCCTGGAAATGTCTTCGATATGGACGATCGGCCGCCACGGTGTTCCGTCGGATTTCAGCAGGATCACGCCTTTGGTGACGGCCCAGGCGACCAGATTGTTGAGCACAATGTCGAAGCGGAGCTGGGGCGACACGCCGTAGGCTGTGGCGGGCCTGAGATAGGTGGGAGAGAAGCTGCTGTCGGCCAATTCGGAAATATCCCGTTCCGAGAGCACCTTGGACCAGCCGTAGGGCGTGACCGGGTTCAGCTCGCCCGTTTCGTCAACCATTTCCTCTCCCGCCTGCCCGTAGTTGCTGCACGATGACGCGAGAAGGAACCGTGACACGCCGGCCTTCTTCGCGGCGTTCGCGAAGCGAACACTGCCCTTGTGGTTGATTTCATAGGTGATTTGCGGATCGAGATCGGACAACGGGTCGTTGGAAAGAGCCGCCAGGTGGATGACGGCGTCGAAGCCTTCCAGGTCGCGCGCATGCACATCCCTGACGTCCTTTTGGATCGATGGAACGGAAGCCTGCGCTCCGCCCGAGGCAAAGGTGCAGCGGCGGTAGAGATCGCTGTCGTAACCCGTCACCGAATGTCCGGCGCGGAGCAGCATAGGCACCATTACGGAGCCGATATAGCCTTGATGGCCGGTTACCATGACTTTCATCGCGCACCTCTCCGCAGATATGATCGTAGAGGCTACTTGTGCAGAAAGCAGTGCGGGAGAACGCCATTAGGCGGCCAGGATGCCCCGTTGGACGAAGCCTTGGCGCCCACTACCTCTTTCGAGTGGTACGCTCTTAGTCCTTTCGAGGGCTTTGCCTCACTGTCACGCGTCGCCTGAACTTTGGTTTTCCTCGATCGGCGACCAGGCGGCGGACCTGGAACTCCACGATGTTGGCAGATCGGATTTGGAGTCCCGGCAAATCTGTCGGCTGGTTCTCGTCACGCCAGATATGGCCTCCGGCGGTCTCACAGTCCCAAGACAAACAGTGCCCGCCCGGCTGCGATCGCAATGACCTGCCGACCGTCCACCATAAACGAGATCGGAGCCGCTTTCGTTTCCCCGCCAAGCCGTGCGCGCCAGAGCTCCCGTCCGGTGGCGGAGTCGAGCGCGAACAGGACTTCTCCGGAGGCGCCGAACACCAAGCCGCCGGCAGTCGCGAGCAAGCCGCTGTAGCCTGTGTCCTTTGCCGAGGGCGAGCGGAATTCCCACATCCTTTTACCAGTCGCTGCATCGAGCGCTCGCACCGCCGCGACGGGTGGGGTGACCCACGCGGCCCCGCTCCCAACGTACAGCCCTCCCTGCCCCTGCGCGACTTCCTTGCCACTGGTCTTTGAGAAAATGGATGCCCCCTCGGTCGTCGGCACGAAGACCAGCCCCTGGCTCGCATCGAAGGCCGGATTTTGCCAATTCGTTCCCCCGCCACCTGGCTTAGTCAGGCGTCCCGAAGCCGAAACGCCGCGAGACATGATCGGCCGTCCTGCGGAATCGAGACCGTCGGCCCAATTTTGCTCCACGAAGGCCACTCCAATCAGGAATTCCCCTGTGAGCCTGTCGAGCACATAGTAGAAGCCGTTCCTGTTTGCCCAGCAAATCACCTGGCGATCGACGCCATGGACCTTGAGTTCGGCAAGGATCGGCGTTTGGTTGGAATCCCAGTCATGTTCGTCATGCGGCGTAAACTGAAAATGCCATGCCAGCTTGCCTGATTTCGCGTGCAACGCGATCACGCTGTTGGTGAAGAGATTGTCGCCGAGGCGTGTCTCGCCGGCATAGTCAGGAGCTGGATTGCCCACTCCCCAGTAAAGAAGATCGAGCGAGGGGTCGTAGCTGCCGGTGATCCATGTTGGGCCGCCGCCGGATTGCCAGCCTTCGCCCTCCCATGTGTCGTGCCCCAGTTCGCCAGGGCCAGGTATCGTATAGAACTTCCACAGCTGTTGGCCGCTTGTCACATCGTAGGCGGCCAGGAATCCACGAGCGCCAAATTCGCCGCCGGCAACTCCAACCACGACAGCCTTGTTAACGACCAGTGGCGCTCCGGTCATCGTGAAGCCCTCGGAAGGTTTGGCAACCTCGGTTTCCCAAACAACCTTTCCTGTGTTGGCGTCGACGGCGACCAAAATCCCGTCCAAGGTGCCCAAAAAGAGAGTATTGCCCAGAACAGCAAGCCCCCTGTTCACCCGCCCGCAGCACATCGGTAGGTTGTCGGGGACAGGTCTTTGGTACTTCCAGATCACGTTACCCGACCGAGTGTCGAAGGCAATGATGTTGGCTGGGGGCTCGGTGGTGAACAACGTTCCGCCGACGACGAGAGGCGTTGCCTCAAGAATTCGGTCGGAAGTGTCGAACTGATGAATCCAGCGGACCTGCAGTCGGGACACGTTCTCCTTTGTGATTTCAGCAAGCGGCGAATAGCGCCGACCGTCCAAGGAACCAGAATAGGTCAACCATTGGTCTGCATTCGCCGCCAGCAGGTCGCCGTCGCTCACGCGGAGATCGAGGTGAGCCGCGCGGTCTACGTTCCTGGCGGAATCCTCCGTCTGCAGCGACCTGATATAGCCTACAACCCTCCAACGATCGCCGAACGACAGGTCGGCGTTGGAAGCCATGGGCGTGCCCGCGATGCCATCGCGCAAGACCTTGTAAATGGCCAGGTCGCTGTCGCCATGTATGAGTGACCGGTCAAGCAGAGGAGCGCGCGCGCCGGATCCGTCGTGGCAGGCCGCGCAGCGCCTGCGAAATATTTCGGCGCCGCTGGCGCGGTCCTCCGCGCCGACATGAGGATTAATGACTGCGGCATCTAGGGATCGCCCCTCCGTCACCGTCGGAGTCAAGACGAACCCGCTCGACGGGTTCGTCATCTGGAGCAGTTCCGGCCAGGATAAGTCGGGAACTCCCCCAAGCGCCTTGCGCGTATAGAGTTGTATTCGCCACGTGAAAGAGTGCCAGATTTTTGTACTCTTCGCCTCGTCCAACGGCTGAGGCATATTATTATAAAACAGAGCTCCCGACATCACAGCGGCGACAACAGAAATTATGGCTACATAAATAGTTCGTAACCTACGTCTTTTTCGATGAATTGAATGTGGCATTTGGCTATTTGGGCACTTGGCCTGCTTGGAGCGCATTTCACACGAGCGAGGCAATATCGGCACGTTTTTCCAGCCAACCCGCGAGAGGGACCACCGGGAACATTCGTGTGTAGTCGCCCCGATCCGGGTAGTCGGACGCCTGACGCTTGTCAAAGGAATTTTCCCAGCAAGCGGGGCTTGCCCGCAAGAGGGACAAAAGGAGTAACCCACCGCTCGTGAGGTTAAATCCTAAGCCCCAAGAACGGACGGCTAGCAGCATTGCCGATCCGCGTAGCCAAGGGTCGCAACTTGCGGAGGAAAAGCCGGCTGGCCGAGGGCAGTCCGTAGGCAGCGAGATACTTTCGTGACTGAACAGGGGCCCCGGTGATCAATACGCCGGCTATCGGCGCCTTACTCGCTTGCATCGACCGCACAAGTTGTTTGAGCGCGTCCATGGAGGTTCTGCCCCATTTGACGACCAAGATGACGCCATCCAGAACCGGGCTGACTGTCAACTTGGCAGGTCCAGAAGTGAACGACGGAAGCACTACGATGACAGTATCGTACGCTTCCAATCCTTTGAAGGCGCTGCGCACCTTCTCCTGGACGAGCAGTTCATAGGCGTCAGACGACGAGCATAGAAGCATGTCGAACTTCCGGTTCGGCACGGGCACTATTCTTGGCGCGGCGGGGCCAGCTGCGTGCTCGCCAGCGGCAGGCGATCCCACCACCAGCAGCTTCGTCAGCTCCGGGTTGGGGGCGTCCGCGTCGAGGATCAGCACGCGCTGGCCGGAGATCGAATAGAGCGAAGCGAGGTTGGTTGCCGTCGAGCAAATTTCCTCCCCTTCCACTGTTGACGTAATGCCGAGCCATTTCATGGAATGGCCGGCTCCTGCAAGGCTGATCGCGGTCTTGACGCGCCTGAGGCTATGGCTGAAGGGCGAATACGGAGAGCTTGTCACTTCATCCGTTCGGCCTCCTTTGCGGCCCAATGGCGGCAACTCGCCCAGGCATTCCAGACCGAGCCCCTCGCGGATTTGTTGCGAGGAACGAATGCTCCTGTCCAACAGGTTGCGGACGAAGGCCAGGCCCACTCCAACCATGATGCCGAACAGAGCGCCAAAAGCCAACACCAGCTCGGGCCGCGGATGGCCGGCTGACAGCGGCAGCGCAGCAGGTGTGATGACCCGGACGTCTGCAATCGGATAAGACTGCTGGTTCAGAGAACTGGCGTGCGCCTGCAAAAAATTGCGGTACATCTTGCGGTAGATGTCGGCAGTGAGGTCGAGTTCCTCGAGCGTAGGCTCTTGGGTGTCCTCGCCTGCGTCCCATTTCGTCTTACCTTTGCCGCCTGGTCTGGCGACGTTGTAGTCGTGCCGGGCGCGGAATGCCTGTGCGATCTGCGTGGCATTGTTCATTTGGCTCCGCAGCGCGCCCAGACGTTTGTCGAGCCATGCGCCATCCTCGTGAGCCTCCGCTCCCTTGGTCACCAGCTGTTCGAGCACGAGGGCGTTCGCGGTGGCGTTGGCTATCTTTGCCGACAATTCGGGATCATGGGAGCTGAACGAGATTTCGATCGCGTACGAGCCACCGAGCCGACGAATGTCGAGTCCGTTCTGAAAAGTCAGCATGGTACGGCGGCTGCGCTTGAATTCTGCGCTCTCGGGTGTTGTGCTGTCAGCACCGTCCAGGGGCGGCACCCCCTCGCCAGTCGATTCGGAAGCGTAGGCATTCTCGGTTGTTTGGAAGCCGAGCGCTTTCAGCGTGAACGCGCTGAACCTGTCGAAGCGTTCAGCCAAGGTAGGATTTTGCGGCCGATTGAAGGTCGCGTCGTGCCGCAGGTTGAGTTCGTCTATAACCATCATGGCGGTCTTTTCGGACCTCATCAGGGCGATCCGGCTTTCGATCTGCGCCGTATCCAGGGACAGGTTCACTTTGCCGGACTGCTGCTGGAGGAGTTTGGAGAGGTTCGGCTCGATGAGAATTTGGGTGCTCGCCCTGTACATGCGCTCAGTGGTAATAACGTAGATTCCTGCGGCGAGGATGCCCACCGCTAGGCAACCCATGATTGAACGAGCATACAACTTCAGGAAACCTGTAATGTCGGACAGGCTGATGAATTCCTGGTCGATTGGATTGGTCGCTGGTCGCAAGACAGCCGGATCGTCGATCGATGATTCCTGCTGTCCAGGCAATTGCCTGGCCAGGGCATGCCTGTTCCTGCGGGCGCGGACCCTGGTTGCGGCGATGACGGCAAGAGCGATGAAGAACACGATGCCTGGGTCCGCGGTCCCACTCGAAATGGAAGCGGCAACGATTGCGGCCAAGGCGCATGCACGTACGGACGACACCACGGCATCCGTTTCGCGGTCGACATACGACCTGAGCTCGCCAAGTCCGCGGATTAAGACGACCAGAAGCGCCGCCATCATCAGGCTGCCTGCCAAGCCGAGTTGCGAGACCACAGCAATCGGCCAGCTGGAAGCGCGCGAGCTGCCGAATCCGATGCCCAGGCCGCTGGTGTCGGCAAAGGACTGGAGGCTCTTGATATTCCAGTAAGCCCGCTCATGGCCGGAGTCTGTGCTGCCCTTGTTTATAATGGTCGAGTCAATGAGCTCAATGACCGGGTCAAGGAGGCGTTCGTTGTAGAGGATGATTGCCATTACAGCACAGACCCCGGCCGATAGGAGCCCGACGATCAGGATCTCGTCAGTGGTAATTCGACCGGCCAGAAACGAACGAGCGAGGGAAAAAGCCACGGGAACGCTGAACACGGCCAAGCCGACATATGCTGTCGACGACGTACAAAGAAGCAGCAAGACTAGCAGCACCGCGGACAGCCAGCGGGCCAGCCGAGAGCCTGTCTTGCGCCAGTAGACGTAGCAGAACGAAAGGCACGCCAGGGAGACGCCGCCGAAGGCCGATGCTTCGGAATAGGCTCCGGCAATGCGGAAAAAGCCTGCCTGGACCTGCTCTGTGAGCATCGCGTAGTTGGCAGTTCGGATTACCAGCAGAAGGTCCCCAGCTCCCGCGAGCTTGCCCACAAAGTCGAGCAATCCCATGGCGACATGGAGGATGCACCAGATGAAAAACCCTCGCCGAACTTCGTCAATCCTGTCCTTGTTCAGGAGCAGGATGCATAGGGCAATGACGGTGAGGCCGCCAAGAATGAAATATCCGGTTTGCGAGATGTTGGACGAGACCGGCTCGAGCGACGCCTCAATGACGACGCCGTGGCGCGTCTTGGATTGGACGAAGGCACTAGTCTGTCCCGCAAACAGGCGCGGGAACAGCCACGCGCCTGCCACTGCATAAAACATGAGGCCAACGAGTACCCATATGGGCCGGATCTTGCCGAATGCGTCGCCGAGGTCCTGCCAGATCCGCCTCCTGGCGGCGACCCCCGCCAGCAAAAGGAACCCGAAGAAAGTGTAGATAAGCGGCGACGACCCTCCCAGAGAACTGAGCGTCATCAGGGCTGTAGAGCCGAAAGCCAGCGATGCGAGCAGTCCTATGATTAACGGCGCCCGGCAGTAAATTGCCGTCAGCAGAACTCCTGCGCAGACGATGAGACCAACCGGAGAGACCTGCATCTGTTTTCAGACCTGCTCGGGCAGGCGGCAGCCCGGTATTTCCTTCATACGGCTGGTTCCCCCGCGCATCCATATGCATGTCACTTCCTGCCGGCGACCACTCGTCCTGGTTCCGGGCGGTTGCACGACGCCTACCTTTTCAGGAAATAATGCCTGACCGACAAGCGGAACAATGGGAGTAACAGGACGGCGACAAGGTTGAGCGCACCATCCTTTGGAGTATCGCCATACATCCGTTAGGCTGCTCGACTGTTTCCGATCAGCAAAACGGGGCTGCTCCATGCGACGCCGGCTCCACGGCGGATGGTATCCGACGGCCCGCAATCCGGAGGTCTCTTGGTCATGCGGCGCGCAGGGAAGGCAGCGAGAGGAACGTCGGTCCCCGAGAGTGTCTGCAACGCTTCAACACGTGCCATGCGCCGCCATGCTCCGGTAGGCGGCCATGGCTGTGCGTGGGATGACCCCTGCGGACTGAGAGAACCCTTCGAGAGGATCGACGGCAATGATAAGATCGATGTCGGCAAGAGCTTCCCTGACAGTAGCGCCGTCCGTACCGACCTCCGCATGGCCCGCACGTGTCACTGTAACAGCAAGGACAGGATCTTTTGCCTGCGTGTAAGTCTTCGCCAGGGATACACCCACTTCATGCGAAATCTGTTGCGCTCCCGATGAGAAAGACCCGCGACCATCTGCGCCTTTGGGGGGATCGGAAGTGTAATATTGCAGTTTTCGAGCAATGCTTCTGCTTGGCGGTAGAACCTGTTGAAATAGTTATCCCAGGGCCAGCCCGGTGCGTCCCAGGGCTTAGGTGCGCCAACGAAGTGCCAGATCGTCGGCTTGATTCCTCGCTCGCGCGGGTCCAGCGCCATCATATATTCGCTCTGATAGTTGTAGCGCAGAGGTAGTAAGTTGACGTTTCCCCGCGCCGCGTGATTGAGCGCGCTTTGGTCGGATGCGATGCAGCAGTCGGGGTGCTCGCGTAGAAAACCAATTGCCGACGCCGCGATAGAATTCCATGCGTTTTTTGACGCATATATTACACCGGAATTGAAATAAGAGATAGCATTGCATCCCAAATCTCTGAGATACACCATATCCCTGCGCTTAGAAAAACTTAGTTCGTCTACGTATATTCTCATGAAGTCCGACACCGCCATCAGACCGGACTCGGGTGGCGAGATGGCCAATAAGGTCTCGAGCTCGTCATCCACCATGGTGTCGCCGTCGATGTACAGAAAACGTTCGATATCCTCCCCCAACAGTGAACCGATCCATAGCCGTGCCAGCGCGATGGGGGGAACGACGTCGCGATGAAGTCGGGAGAGTTCGGCCAACTGCGGGAAGCTAGCCGCTCTGATTGAAATTTTCGTTCCGGAAACAGCCACGCCAAATTGCTGTAACCACGCTTCCTCCGCATCGACGACGAACAGATAGATAGAGGTATCCCCCCAGGTGTGTGCATCGGCGGATAATGCTGCTGCAAACGTCGGCAGAAAGTAATTCTTGTCGGTGACAAGAATTACTGCGGCCTTTCCGGTAGTTTTCGGGCATGTATGTTGTGGTGCGATTGGTGAAGAGTCGATTAGATCCGGCATTCCCAGCCCCCCAGTCAATGTTTAATTCTTCGAAAATACGGCTACTGGCGTGCACCCCCGAGGGCCTCTAAAATGAACCGTTTCGCACGTTTGAGGGAACCGTCTGTCCTGAACAGATGACCGATCGGCGGCAAAAGCATGGAAGCCGGATCGAGCCTTCGGCCGAACTTGAAAAGGTCCATGCCTGCTGTGCGCTTGCCCCGCATCAGATGCGATATCGCCGACCAGTAGGCGGCTGCGGCCAAATGGCGACGGACCGTGCGATAAAGCCTTGGTGAGTTGGGCATGGTGCTACCTTCGTGAGCAAAGAAGCTGTCCAACACAGTTTCATACTCCTGCAGTCTGCGGAGTGCGTCCTGCCACATGACTTGGGAGATATTGGTCGTGTGTTCCCGTATTATCGCCAGCGGCACGGATAGCTCCGCAACGGATCCGCGGCGGGCCAAGCGCAGCGCCATTTCCAGATCATCGAGCAGTGGGACGGTCGGCCGATAGTGGCCCACTGCTTTTTGCATGGATGTACGCACAAGCATTGCATGGGCAGTCAAGTTGAATTTCATCTTCCGGCAGCACATCTCGATCAACCGGTCCCCATCCGTCAGGGTCCAGCCGTCGGCATTCGCAACTAAGGCAGGAATGTCGTTGCCCGCCAACGGTGCACTGTGCTTGCCCAGCACAAACGACACCTCTTGGAAACGGTCGAGCAGCGCCACCCCAAGGCAAAGGGCACCTGGTACGAGCAAATCATCGGCACAGAGGATCATGAAATAATCGGCGCGCGCCAAATCCACGCCCTCGTTGAATGAGGCATGGGAGCCTAGATTTGCCTGATGGCAAATGACCTCGATCCTGTCGTCGCTCGCTGCCAGCCGATGTGCCACCTCGACGCTGTTGTCGGTGGAGGCGTTGTCGATGATGACGATCCTAACATCCTCGATCCCCTGGATGAGAACGCTTTGAACGCATTGCGGCAGGAAATGCGCGTAATTGAAGCAAGGGATGACGATGTCGACGCTAGCCATCAATCAGAATCTCCAATGAGGGGGAGGATTTGCCAAGATCGCTTACGTCCTCCTGGGCTTCTTCAGCATCGTCTCCATCGAAATGGTTTGCCGCTCGTACGAGCCGGATCGGCAGCAGGCTAGCATCTTGGCGTCGTTTTTGACCTTCAGACGATGGGTGTAGCCTCTGCCCTGGTCCTCAACTTTCGGATGAATGCCGGTTTGCCAGGGTCACCATGAGGTAACCAGCGCATGGCGGGCAAATTGAGGCTGTCGCCCTTATCCGGATTTGGTCGTCGAGAGCGCGCATCCGAACGTGGTGATCGTGCGCGCAACGGAACCTCTTTGGGTGCTGTTGCTGTCAAGCCGTGTCTCCCAAGCACCGCGCGTTGCGCTTCAACTGATCGCGCTGAAGAGCAGGCGCGCCTCCTGCCTACCGACCTGTTCCCGCAATGCGGCTAGCCGCTCACTGATCGCCTGTTCGTGTTTTTCCCTAGCTGCCGTTAGCTGCGAAAACTGCGCGACTAACGTTTCGACATTGAATTTTTCGACATGCTGGCAGAACTCGCCCAGGCCCATTTCTTCCATCAGCACGTCGTTCTTCCTAGCATAACTCAGCGAAATGGTCGGCCTGCACATCTTTAATGCACAAACGATGTTATGAAAGCGCGTTGCGACGACGATGTCGGTAAGCGCCATCTGCCCCATGACGTCGCTCAGCGAATTGACCCGCTCATATGCGAGCTTTGCTTCAGGCCGGAAGTTTCTCACTGCCGCCTGGAGCGCGTCGATGGCGATGCGGTCTTCGGCGTCGCCTGTAAGAAGCCGGACCTCGTGCCCGCAGTCCAAGAGACGGACGACGAAATTTGCCAGCTTGCCAACGTACTGGCAAAAAATTGACTGGCCGCCTTCGGCAAAGCCGTACCAGCCGCGATAGGCCATGACGCCGACACCCACCCTCAGCGCCTCGGGGCGACCGCGAAGAGGCGATGTCGGCGCCGGCAGGCCGAAGGCGAGGTCCGGATAGATCGCGTCTGCACGGGTGTCGAAGCCGACACTCTCCATAAATTCTTTGGATTGGAGGTCTCGGTAGGACCGGTAATGGCCTAACCGGGCAGCCGAAATCATCAGAAGGCGGCTCACTCGGTTCCTGATCGGTCCTGAACCGATGCTGACAAAGGCAATACGCGTCCCAGCCAACCGGGCCGCAAGGCACCATTTGAGGATGTCGTAAGGCATTCCCGCTGGCCTTTCGCCGAAATCGTCCAGGATGCCGGTGCCAGGGAAGATCATCACGTCAGCCTTGCGGACGTGCCAGACCGTATGCGCGAAATCGGCGAGTTTTCCGGGGATCTTCAAGAATAGCCTGTTGATCGTTCCCGACAGGCCGCGCCTCGGGCCATTCCGGCGAATTGGCAAAGTCTCGATCCCGAATGTCTGTTTGACGACGCCGGGCTCGCCGCAGATGCACAAAAGTTCCGCATCGGGCCTCTCTCTTCTCAAGAACCCGACCATGGCCTCGAGCGAACCATCATTGCCGAGATTGCCGCTGCCGAAGAGCCCGAACAACGCTATCTTTTGAGGCCCCCTACGCAGGCCAGTCCGATGCTCGCTTGGATCATGAGATGCCGCCTTGATTGCCTTGGCGCTTGCGAGGCTGTCAAACTTGTCTGCGGCGTCAATCCTGGCGGTCATTGGCTTTGTACCGGGTGCGAATGGAGTTCCAATATCCAATCGGCGTGATCGCCCGTTGGCGGCGCGAAATAGCGGACATCCGCCGAAAAAGGCGACCCGGGAGCTGCCTCACTCCTTCCCGTGGAGGGATCTACCCAGCGAGCCGATACCTGCTGCCCTGCGAGCTTTGCAGGGTCAAGGGTAATGCCCCTCCCATTGGGGAGATAGACGACTGCGAGCGCCCCGTCTGTCGTCCGCGCGGACATTGTCCGGGCATTGTAGTTGCCTTGTCCTGCGGTAAGGAAATCGTTTCCCGTATCAGGTTCGAGCTGCCACCAGGTGATCGACGAAAAGAAATCGTGGAGGACCTGCATGCTCCTCGCCCCTGGGCTGTCGAGCGCTGTCTGCCAGGCTGTTTCCGCTGGCGACAGCCCGGGTCCGCCAAAGTGCCATATAGGGTGGTTGCCGAACAGGTGTCCAGTAGTCCCGGAAAGTATTGCCTGGTAGCCCTGCATCCGTACGCGGTGCGCGTCTGCGCCGAACTCGTTTTCGTAGGCACTCTCCATTAGGAAATAAGGCATTTCGCCTAAAGCGGGCTGGACCAGGGCCGCCGCGTGGACCGGCTGATAGGTGTAGACATTGTCTATCGAGAGCCAGGGTTCCTTCCGCCAGTAGTCCAGAGCCGCCGTTTCAGGCGCGTTGTGGGCAGTTTGCAGGGCATCCGGGTCAGTTTCCCGGATTCCCTCGGCGACAGCCCTGACCAAGCCCTTGTCCGGCAAATTGAAGTCGCCACCCTCCACCCAAACGATGTTTCCGAGGCTGCCGTAGCGCTGTCCGACGAATCGACCGTAAGCCCGGAGCGTTTTTTCCCCGCTGGCGGCCATCTCCCTGTGCCAGCCCTGGTCCCCATCTCCGTAGCCGAGGTAGGCAGGGGCAAGCAGCACGACCAAACCGAGATCGCGTGCCCTGCGTAAGACCCAGTCGACGTGCCTGAAATAGACTTCGTTGGGCGTGCTGAAGTCGCCATCGCGAACGAAAGGTCGGTCCCCGTAGGCGTTGGCCGGGGCGTTGCGGGCAAAACGATTCTCGATCAGCACCGTGTTGAATCCGCGAGCGCGTCGGTCACGAAGATAGAGATCTGCCTCCTCGCGGGTCAAATCGCCGAGCAGCGACCAGGCGGTGTCGCCGTTCATCAGAAAGGCACAACCAGAAGCGTCTTGCAGATATCGTTTGCCGGCTTGTACGCGCAGAGGGAACGGCCTCTCGGTTTGGGTCGCTACCGCTGTTTCGCAAGCCTGGCCGCCGAATGTCGTCACGGCCAGCAGGCAAAAGGCGAAACCACAGAAGCGTATATCCATAGCGGTCCAGACCTCCATCTGCGTCGTAGGCTAGTTTGCCGCACTGGTGCCGGGATCCGTCTTCGCGTTCGCGCCAAGGTGGACAGAATACTTGTCGGTGAATTCGCTGGAGGTGATCATGCCGCGGGCAATGGTATCCCGCGACATCGACCCCTCCCTTAGCTGTTTGGAGTAAATGTCCAGCCCGTACCCGTCGCCGTCCCTGTCCATGAGCAGGCGGTATAGGAAGCCGACATAGGCACGATCGCTCAAGCCGATGGTGGAGTACTTCCTCATGAATTCCCGCGAATGCATGAGTTCGATCATCATCTTGGGGACATCGGCTAAGTTGTCGTCCAGGGCTGCAGACCATGCTTCGATGTCTTCATCGCTCGCCTTGCGCCCCAATATCAGGCAATGGGCAAAACTCGCTTGGCGCATCGTCACGGTCACGATTTTCTGACCGTCCGCCAGATCGCAATCCCGCTGCGGCCTTGGCTGCGGCCGCGGGCCGCGGATCAGGTCCCTGACCGCAACGTAGGCGGCTTTGGGTCCTGCCGGACTCCAGCCGCGTTCCGCGGAGCCGACAAGACGAACCAACCCCATCGATGCTTCAAAGTCGGGCGCCCAATAGGTTTCATCCAATAGCTCATAGATCTGGGCGGCTTCCACCTTGTACTTGGCCTGCAGCTCGCGCAGCCGCACCATAGCCTGCATCAATCCTTCGGCCTGCTGTCGTTCGCTCCGCTGGCTGCCGTAAGGGTTGTTGAATTCAGTGACCCAAATAGGCTTGCCGTAGCTGGCGAGCACCTTGAAGGCAGCCTCCGGATCCTGGCCGTACATGTGCCAGACCGAGATGTCCCACTTGATGCCGTCCTGCTTCATTCGTTCGAATGCCCCGGTGTGGCCCCAACCTGCAGTACCGATGGCCTTGCGGCTGCCGGGGCTGACTTCGCTCATGCCGTCGGACAGTCCCTTCAGCACGGCGCTGACCTTGGCCCAGCGCTGCCCGAAGTAGTCCAGTACTCCGGTCCCGCCCGCCGCACCCCATTCGCAGGGGTAGGTGGAGCCGTCGTCGCGCTTTTCACAAGGTTTGATGATGGCGTAATTCTCCATCTCGTTGCCCAGTTCCCAGACAGGGATATCGTCCTTGAACCGGGACCCGAATGCGACCGCAAGCGCGCGCCCCTTGCCGTAGAGTTCTTCGATTCCGTCTTTGTCCAGGTCGATGTTGCCGGGCGTGATCACGGGCAGCACCTCGATCCCGTGCTTCTTGCCCTGCGCCACGAGTTCGGCCAGGCGGTCCGCTGAAGAAACGTCGGCGACGTTCACGCGGTAGGACTTCATCCCCAGATCTTCGAGGTAGTCGAACTGG
Source organism: Mesorhizobium sp. M0047 (assembly GCF_040323315.1). NCBI lineage: Bacteria > Pseudomonadati > Pseudomonadota > Alphaproteobacteria > Hyphomicrobiales > Phyllobacteriaceae > Mesorhizobium > Mesorhizobium sp. M0047. Next base: position 36,991 of record NZ_JAMYUW010000047.1, read on the forward strand.
CGCTCGATCGCGATGCCTGGATAGGCTGTTATGGGGTGGCCGTTAGCGCCCCACACAATATCGCCAGCGGACGACGAGGCCGTGGCAAGCAGCCAGGCCGCCCCTATCAATGCGCATTTCAACATGTCAGAGTCCCGATTTTCATCAGGCTGCCACACTACCCTCGTCGGAAACCGGAACAATTTGGCTATTGGGAGACCGCCCCTTACCCGGCTACCTCCTTTGAACGCGGTTCATAGCCTTTCGGCCGCCGCGCAGGACGGTGCTCTCAGTACAGGGCGACTGCTTTCGAGGCCATCTAACAGAGAGGCTTGGCGACCCTGCGTCTCAACCAAACGCGGGACGGACCTACCTCCTTTTGGCTTCTACTTCGAACCTCCTGCTTATGTTCTCTTGCCCTGAGAACGCCAGGCCAACCCAGACATCATCGTCGGCATTTGTTCACCCCGAGCCGGCATTCAGGATCATCATGAGCGTCAAACGCGCACTTCTGCTTAGCACGGGCGATCGCTACATCGTGATCGGTTTCAACTTTGCCACCATCGCAGCTGTTTCCCGCATCCTGACCCCCGAGGAAATCGGGATTTCCGTGATTTGTTTGGCAATCCTCGGCATCGCCCTGTCGGCGCGGGAATTCGCCAGCTCAAGCTTCATGATCCAGCGTCCGGTCCTAAGCAGGGAGGACATCCGCGGGACTTTCAGCATGATGCTCGCCCTCACGGCGGCAATTGCCGCCTTTCTGGTCACCGCCGCTCCGGCACTGGCGTCCTCTTTCCATGAAGAAAAACTTGTTCCCTATCTTCGGCTGGTATCCGTGTGTCTCTTCATGGAGCTGGTTCCTATCCAAATCATCACCCTGATGCGTCGTGAAATGGCTTTCGGAAAGGTTGCCGTGATCAACTTTGCCGGGGCGGCGACGGGCGGATTGTCGACCATCGCACTCGCGCTGGCGGGGTTCAGCTATATGAGCTTTGCCTGGGCCTGGCTGGCGAGCAGTGCGGTCACTGCCCTGTTGGCGCTCTCGCTCCGTCCAGATTTCTGGATGTTCAGGCCGACGTATAAACAATGGCGCAGAATAGCAGCTTTCGGCGGCTACAATGGCGCGATGGTTTTCCTGTACAGGGCGTACGAAGCCTTGCCGCTACTGTTGCTGGGCCGCGTCCTGTCGCCACATGCGGCGGCGCTCTTCAGCCGCGGGCTGACCGTGTGCCAGACACCTGACAAACTGATCCTTGGCGGAGCCATGTCAGTCGTCCTTCCCGCCTTTGCTGCCTCGGCCAGGCAGGGCGGCGACCTGAAACGATCCTATCTGCATGCCCTCGAGATCATCACTGGACTGCACTGGCCAGCACTGCTGGCCCTCGCCGCACTGTCCTATCCTACCGTGGACATCCTGCTTGGCCATCAATGGCGACAAGTTGCACCGTTGGTGCAAGTCATGGCCCTCGCGTCGCTTTTCACCTTTAGCTTCGAACTGAACAATCCCGTGATGACGGCGATGGGTTCCATCAGGGACATGTTCGTGCGATCGCTGATCGTCATTCCTGTCTCCGCAGTCATCATGACAGCCGCGGTCTTGCTTGCCGGACTCATGGGAGCTGCTTTGAGCCTGATGGTCATTGTGCCGTTCCAAGCCTTTGTGTCCTTGGGTTTCGTACGTCGCAGGCTCTCGGTGGGGTGGGACGAAATAGCTGTTGCCGTCCGAAAGAGCAGCATCGTTGCCGCTTTGACGACGCTCGGCTCGTTGGCCACGGTCATTGCTGGCGGCTTCCGCTTCGACCTATCCCCGGGACAGGCGATATTCGCCGGGGGCCTTGCAGCGGCCGGCTGGCTGGCTGGAGTGTTCATGACCCGCCACCCGCTGTTCGACGAAATCGTGAATGCCGGCCGAACCTTCCGGGATGCAGTTGTGGCGGCATGATTGTCGGTGCTGACCGAATACTCAGATTGCGTTGCAACTCGGCTTCATGCCCGCAGAACGTTCGCACATTCAGTTCTAGCTGCCCGTAATCAGCAGCTCCCTCCATTGCTGCAGGAACCGCTCCTTGGTTGCGGCTGACGCAGTGTCGCGCAGCAAGCGGCTTGTTGGCGCTTTCTCCGCAGGGCTCCGGGAAAGCGCTTTCCACATTGCGTCCGCGATCGCAGGGGGGTAGTCCGGTCGCACCTGCAAGCAATTGGCTCCGACGGCCTCCACGAGAGCACTGTCGGCAGATACTATGGGCAGCAGCCCCATGTAAGCCGCCTCGAGTGCCGGCATCCCGAAACCTTCGAGAAGGCTTGGCAGGACAAATGCCTCGGCATTTGCATAGAGCCAGCGCAGCTGCGCGTCGGGAACGTACCCCATGAGCCTCACGCCGGGCACGGTCCCTGCAAGTTCCGCGATCTCTGCATGGCCGGCACCGCGCGATCCACATAGGATATATCCGACCCCCTGGCGATGGAATTCGCCGTCCCGATACGCCTTCAAGGCGGCGATTTGGTTCTTTCGGGTTTCGAACGCGCCGACGGTAAGAAAGAACGCACCGCTTACGCTTGGGACTGCCTCCGCCGGGCCATCGAACAGTTCGGTGCGCAGGTAGAGGGGGATTGTCTTCAGGAACCGAAAATCGGACCCGAAAAGCAACTCAAAGTGGCTCGCCGAAAAATTGCTGACGAAAACCACGCCAGGCCTCACGCGCCGGATTTTCTCGTAGGCCAGACGGTAGTTCGAACAGGTCCGTTCGTCATAGAGGTCGCTATGCGTCAGCGGGCCGACATCGTGGCACAGGACGATATCGTTCTTCGTCAGACGTGACCTAAGGACGTAGAGCGGATCCAGAAACAATCGGAAGGCGGGCCCGTCGACCTTGTCTCGGATCAGGAACGCTTCGCTATCCCGGAGCCAGTTGATCTCCAGCATCATCAGCCGGGCGACGATCTTCCGGACAAGGCCCTCAGGAGCGAAGGAACCCAGCCGCCAGTACCGGACTCCTGCCCAGCCCGGGACGAATTCTCGGGTCAGGTCCTTGGCAATGTGGTATGCTCCGGTCCGGTTAAGGATCGACAGCGAGTTGTCGAAAACAAGCATGTTGCCGCAGGCCCGTCCGCCCGCGGCGTGTAGGCCCAGGGGGTCGGTCCGTCCGTTCATCGCCCTCTCCTTGGGATCAATCCGCAGTCTGGTCGCGGGTCAACTGCCGAACTCGGCGAAATCGGCGTCGACCTGGATCATGAGTTCGAGGTATTTCCAGGCAATCCATCGCCAGGAATAACTGTTCGCCCTGGCGTGCCCCTTGGCAACCAAGCGCTGCCGCAGGTCCGGGGCAAGCATCAGCAGGCGGACGGCCTCGGCCCACGACTGCACGTCGTCGGGATCGGCATAGAGAGCCGAATCCCCGCAGATTTCAGGGAGACATGGCGAGGTCGAGGCCACGACCGGGCAGCCGGAAGCCATCGCCTCGACGGCAGGCAGCCCGAAGCCCTCGATCCGTGACGGGAACAGGAAGCACAGGGCGCCTTCGAGCGCCTTCTTGAAGTCGTCATCCTCAATGCGGCCGATGAGGACGATGTTTCCGGGCATTTGCGGAACGTACCGTAGAACCGTAGCCTCGTCGACATCTCCTGGCATCCAGAGGTCGAGGCCCATATCATCGAGGAGTGATGCCAATCTGGCGAGAAGTCCCATGTTTTTGTATTCCTGGCCCCGCCTGCCAAGACAGAGGACATACGGCCTGCCGCGATCGACGGCCAACGACGATCTCGCTGCATCCCATCTCTTCGCATGATCGCTTCCATTGTAGGTTACGACGATGCTTTCTTCTGGCGCGATCCCGAACTCGACAAGATGGCTGCGCGACAGTTGGGAGACCGTGGTGATGCGCGCGGCCCGCCAGCCAAGTGCCGGCAGGATCAGCCGGTGCGCCCACCGAAACCCCCGTGCGTAGCTCGACGGCATGAGCCTGGTGTGCATGTCGTGGATGCAAGCGATGTGGCGCCTCAGCACGACCGGAGCGAGATTGCAGAAGCTCAGCAATCCTCCGGGCACATGCCAAGGTAACTGCGCCTGCACCCAGAATTGGGGAAGTCGCGGCTTGTTGAATTCGGGCACGACGCGCACGGAGATGGCATTGAGGCGGAGAGGTTCCGAAAGCGGGCGCGGCACCACGAGATCGATCTCCAGGTCGCGACCGAGGGGATGCCCTTCGAAAATGAGAGCGTCGAGGGCCAGGGTTACCTCGCGGGCGTAACGGGCTACGCCGCTCGGCCGAAGCGTCGTGAAATCCCCGTTTATCGTCCAGCGTCGCCTCGGCGTTTCCTGGTTCGCCCATGCCCGAGCGGGATGCCCGATCGGGGATTCGGCACCGTCGGCAAGCGATCTCGCCAGCGCTGTCTCGGCGCGGCGGCTATTCAGCCGTCCGGGCGGCCTTAGCGGTGGCGACTCCGTCGTGCCGAACTCGAGCTTACCCATGTCCACTTCCCCAGCCCTTTTGCACCCCGTGCGAGACTAGCATTGCCGGGGGCACTCAGGCCCTCAAACGTTTGAGGTAGGCACACTGTCCAGCCTCGGCTATCCGGATGATTCGCGATTAGCCGGATGAACCGATGGCCATCGTGACCAGGCGTCTTTGCTGCCCCACACTGAAGGTGTCAAAGGGGGTCGGCATGACACGGCGTTGGACAATCAATGGGCGCTTTCTTTCCCAGCCGACAACAGGCGTCCAGCGCTATGCGCGCGAGCTCGTTGGTTCGCTCGACACCTTGATCGCGGAACAGGGGCCCCTCGCCCGCGGGCTTGAAGTGAGACTGCACTGCCCGCCCGGGTCCGATCAGATCCCCCTCGCTTTCATCGAACGCCACGAGATCGGCCGCACGAGCGGACATATCTGGGAGCAGACCCGGCTCCCGCTATCACTCGACAGCGGCGGATTGCTCAGCCTCTGCAACACGGGACCACTGCTTTCCCGGAAGCATATCGTCTGCATCCACGACGCAAACGTCTGGAATGCGCCACAGAGCTATTCCCGTGCCTTCAGGAATTTCTACAAAACGCTGTTGCCATGCCTCGGCAAGACGGCATGGCGTGTTTCGACCGTTTCCGATTACTCGCTGGGCGAGCTGGTCCGCCGCGGCGTCATCACCGCGCAACGGGCCTTCGTAGCCCCCAACGGCCGTGAGCATGCCTTGCGATGGACGCCAGAACACTCGGTCAGGACACGACTGGCGGTATCGCCGGAAACCATTGTTATGATCGGCAGTGCCGCACCCCATAAGAATATGGGACTGCTCCTGAACATGGCTGATCGCCTTGCCGAAGCCGGATTCAGAATCGCGATCGTCGGCATGTCGGGTTCGCGCGTCTTCAGGTCAGGACCAGCCAGGACCGAAGCTCGAAACATCCACTGGCTCGGCCGCATTTCCGATGGCGAATTGGCGGCCCTCCTCAAGGACTCGCTATGCCTGGCTTTCCCTTCGCTGACAGAGGGCTTCGGTCTTCCCGCGCTCGAGGCAATGGCGGTCGGCTGCCCGGTGGTGGTTTCCGACCGAGCCAGCCTGCCTGAAGTCTGCGGGAACGCAGCACTGTTTGCTCCTCCCGACGATCCGGAGGCATGGCTCGACTGTTTCGTGCAGCTTCGCAATTCTCAGCACCTGCGGCTGCAGATGATAGGCAAGGGACGGGCGAGATCCTCGGCCTACAGTTGGAGAGCGACGGCCTTGCGTTATCTCGAGGCAATGGCCGCCGCAGACGGTGTCGAGACGGACACGAAGGTCGTGAGGGCTCGCGAATTCACATGATCTCGTGAAGTGCCTGGACGGCCCCGAGCGATTCCAGGACAGCGCGGTCGAATTTGTCTTCGGAAAAGCGAGCTGCATTCCTGGCGCAGGCGCGGGGCGCGATGGCATGGCTGTTCTGTTCGAACTGTGCGACTGCTTCCTTGAGGTGATCGACGGTCTGCGCCTTGAACAGTACGCCTGTCGGTTCGGGGGATGATCCCAGGCGCTGGACGATGTCCACGGCTCCGCCGCGGCCGAAGGCGACCAGCGGGGTTCCGCAAGCTTGCGCTTCGGCCAGCGCTATCCCGAAATCCTCGCAGCCAGCAAAGACCATCGCCCGCGCTCGCGCCACGGTGTCCACATAGTCTTTGCGGGGCAGGTAACCCGAGAAGGTGACGTTGGGGCCAGCAAGCGCCCGCAAGCTGGCTGATTGCTGCCCTTCGCCAACGACGACCAGCCGCCGGGATGGCATCTCGTTAAAAGCTTTAATCACCAAATCGGTACGCTTGTAGGGGGTGAGAAAGGAAGCCGAAACGTAGTAGTCTTCCTTGTCCTCAACACAGGGCAGTTCCGCCAGTGAGACCGGCGGGAAAACGACGCGCGCCTGGCGCCCGTAAATGTGCTGGATACGGGAGCGGACATAATTCGAGTTCGCCAGCATCAGGTCTGGACCGTGCGCGGTTCTCGTATCCCACGTCCTCAGGCGATGGAGCATGTAGCGATAGAGCATTCCCTTGGGGCCGAAGCCAAGCCGTCCTTGCTGAAGATAGGAAAATTGCTCATCCCAGGCGTAGCGGACGGGGCTGTGCACGTAGCAGAGATGCGGCTGGTCCGGCCTGGTGATGACGCCGCGCGAAAATGCGGCCGAAGACGAGATCACCGCGTCGTAGCCGGTTACGTCGAACTGCTCGATCAGGAACGGACAGAAAAAGAAGAGGGATTGATAGAATTTACGGACCATCGGAATCCGGTTGGCCGCAGACGTATGGAATTCCACGTCGTGGAAATATTGCTCCTTCACCTCTTGCGGTAGGAAATCGAAAATCGTGAAGACCTCGGCGTTGGGGAACTGCTTGCAGATTTGCGCAAGGACCCTTTCTCCTCCCCGGAAATTCGGGCACCAGTCATGAACGATCGCTATCCTGGCATGACTGTCGACGCCAGGCGCGGCCGGCAATTCCGGGATGGATACATCGATCTTGGCAGCGACGGCCAAATCGGAAGAGCGTTCGTGGAGCATGGTTCCCCCTAACCTCTAGGGCTGGCAGTCTCCATTCCATGTCGTAGCTTCAGCAAGCTGTCCGATCGGTTACGCACCTTGTGGATGTGGTCCGTCACCGGGGATACTCCGAATGTCTGTGTCTGGCGGTAGGCCAGGCTCCTCCCATCTCCTTTTATGCAGGCTGTTTCGGTCCACTCTGCAATCTAGGTTCGACGAAACCGAAGCTGGATCGAGCATGAGACTAATAGTGATCATCCCGACCCTTGGCCGCAGCGGACAGGTCGCGCGTTTGCTCGGATATTTGGGGGGCCAGACGAGGCTTCCTGATGAGGTCATGGTGTCGGCGCCCGACGCCGCGCATGTCGACCTGCCGGAAAGCTGTCCTTTCCAGGTGTCATTCGTTTTCGGATCCAAGGGACTTGCCGCCCAGCGGAACAGGGCTCTCGCACCTTCGTTGGGGCGGTTCGATATCGTCACTTTCTTCGACGACGATTTTGTTCCGTCCGTCCAATACCTAGAGCAGATCGAGAAAGCTTTCGCGCAAAATGACGAATGGGCTGTCGCGATGGGCACGGTCATCAAGGATGGGGCCAAGACTGCGGGCCTGAGCTGGGAAGAGGCCGAAGCCGCCCTGCTGGAAGTCAAGGGCAAGAAAAATCATGGGCCCTCAGTGGTCGACCATGTCGGTGCATACGGTTGCAACATGTCCTTGCGTTCCTCTCTTGTAGGCGATTTGCGCTTCGACGAGCGCCTCGTCCTCTACGGCTGGCAGGAAGACATCGACTTCACCAGCCAGATGAGATCAAAAGGCCGGGTGGTCTGCGTGACTTCAATCACTGGCGTCCATCTCGGCATCAAGTCCGGGCGGGTCAGCGGAGAGCGATTCGGCTACTCCCAGGTCGCAAATGCGATCTATCTGGTCAGGAAGGGCTCCGTTCCGGCCTCTTTCGCGATCCCGCTGATGCTCAGGAATATTGCAGCCAATCTTGCAAAGAGCCTGCGGCCAGAGCCGTACGTCGATCGCAGGGGTAGGCTTAGGGGAAACATGCTGGCGATCCTGCATGTTGCCACGGGACGGATCGAACCCGAATACATCCTGAAGATCTGACGGCGGGCAAGACAATGCGGAAATGGCGTGTAACGGTAGTGGCTTCATTCGCGGTCGCAGCCGCCTTCACCTTGCCGTCGGCGGCTGCCGAGTATCTGCTCGGTCCTCAGGACAAAATCAGGCTCAAGGTTTATGAATGGCGCGCGTCACGCGACGTCATCTTTGAGTGGACGGCTCTCAACGACGATTTCGTCGTCGGCGCCGACGGGACGCTCTTTCTTCCCTTTGTCGGCCAGATTCGTGCCGAGGGCGCCGCACCTGGCGATCTCGCCCGCGCGATCGGCGACCGGCTGATGCAGCACATGGGCCTCGGCCGCCAGCCGGATGTCGCCGTCGAGATTACCCAATACAGGCCTTTCTACATAGTCGGCTACGTCACACAACCCGGCGAGTTTCCCTACAGGCCGGGACTGACGGTGCTGCAGGCCCTGGGGATCGCCGGCGGCCTGCGAACGCACGAAGACGACATCCCGAGGCTAGAGCGCGAGGTCATCGCCGGCCAAGGCGACGTGGGTTTGCTGGCGCTGACTACTGTCACTCTGCTCGCGCGCAAAGCTCGACTGGAGTCCGAACTCGCTGGCGCCGAGGACGTCACTTTCCCTGCGGACCTGCAGGATAGGGCTTCGAATGCAACGGTCGCGGTGGCAATGGTGCAGGAGCGCAGGATCTTCGCTGTCCGCAAAGACGCGATGACGACGCAACTGCGCTCGCTGCGCGAACTCAGGGAATTCCTTGAAAAGGAACTGGACTCGCTTGAGCAGCAGCTGATCTTCCGCGACAAACAGATAGAACTCATTCAGAAGGAATTGGCGGGTGTATCAGCCCTTGTCCAGAAGGGGCTGGCGGTCGCACCACGGGAGCTCAGTCTGGAGGGCACGGTCGCGCAGATGCAGGGCGACAAGCTGGCTGCCGAGACCTCGCTCTTGCGGGTCAGGCAGGAGATAAGCAAGACCGACATCGAGATCCTCAATCTCAACAACCAGCACGCCAACGAGGTTGCCGGAACCTTGCGCGAGACCCAGTCCCAGCTAAATGAAGTCACCAGCAAAGCCGACACCGCGGCGCAGTTGCTGCACGAGACCGCTGTCACGGCGCCCGCCCTGCTCGCCCTTAAGCAACGCTCCGAAAGCGCCAAACCGATCTTCAAGATCGTAAGGACGACGGACACCGGCACGAAAGAACTCACGGCCGCCGAAACGACGCCGATCGAACCAGGCGATACCGTGAAGATCGAGATCCCCCCGCCGCAGTCAGGTTTGGCTGGCCTACCTGTAGAGGGCGACCTCCAGGCAGGGACGTTTCCTGTTCAGGGTACCAACTGACAAGCCTCATGATTCGGCGAGGGCGCCAGCTCGCAACGCCTTTGGGCCTCCGATAGCGAGACCGTTGGTGGCCGGTTTAAAGCCGGCGGTAAGGCCTGAGCGGTTCAGCCTCCGATGGAGCTGCCGACGCGCTGCAAGTGCTTGGTTCTTTTGCAATTCCAGGCGGAAAACCGCCGGGCGCTTTTCCCGGAATTGCTTCAAGTTCGTCAGGCGGACCTTCCAAGCATGCCGGGCGCCACTTGCCTTGCACTTTGAGGCCGCATATCCAGTGAGCACACGCTGACGATAACTTCCCTGCCGCAGTGAGGCGATCAGTCCTGCGGGTATCAGTGGAGATGTCGGTGCTCATGAGTGTAATCGCAATATCGGCGGCAGGCGTTCTGATGGGACTGCGCTTCAAGGCTCCGGCGCTGATCGCGGCAACGGCGCTGCTTGTGATCGGAAGCTTTGCCTGGAACGGGCTCGGGTTGCCGGGCCACGTGACCGTCACTCAATTCCTGATCATGGCATTCGTATTGGCTGGCGCGTACATCATCGGTCTGTTCCTGTCTGCCCGACGGAAGCGGACGGAAAGGTGACAAGGCGGGACTTCAGGAAGCTCGGTCGAAGCGCATCACTGCGATACCCGTCCTGAACAGGATCACGATATCGAGCCAGATCGACCAGTTCCGCACATAATGGCTGTCCAGCGCCACGCGGTTGGCGTAATCCATGCTGCTTCTTCCGCTCACCTGCCACAGACCGGTGAGCCCCGGCCTTGCCCGAAGGTATTCCCCTAACTGGTCGCCGTAGCATTTGAGTTCGTCCTTGACGATGGGCCTTGGGCCTACACAGCTCATGTCGCCGCGGATGATGTTGAACAGTTGCGGGAGTTCGTCGAGGCTCGACTTACGCAGCATCCACCCAAGTGGCGTGACGCGGGGGTCGTTCCTGATCTTGCGGGTCTCGGCCCACTCGACCCTGACTTGAGGGTTGCTGTCGAGATATGCCTTCAGAACTTCGTCCGAATTGGCGACCATTGAGCGGAACTTGTAGCAATCGAATGGCTTTCCGCCGAAGCCGATGCGGCTGTGCGAGAACACTGTCGGGCCTCCTGCCGTCATCCTGATCAGCAGGGCAACGACAATCATCACCGGCGCGGCTGCCATAAGCGCGGTGATTGCTACGACCAGATCCATGATCCGCTTCAGGAGACCGCCCACAGGAGGGTTCGTCGGTCCCGACCTGACGACGGGCGACAGATCCGTCAACACTGCCGCGGCACTGTTGTTGTCGGACGCGGGAAGAACGTGCAGGACTGCCGCTCGGCTGTCGGCCGGGATAGGCAAAGATGGCTGAGCCCAGCTCGGGGTTCCCTGATGTGACTCGAAGGCATTCGTTGTCATGGAACAATCGCTGTTTCGACTTGTTCGCTGCACTCTTCCAAGGGCAGAGGTTGTCGGCAAGAAGGGCAAAGGAAGTAGCATGACGCGCTGGGGCTATCCCCCTAATCCCAAGGAATGATCCCCTAAACTTCTTGCAACTTCCGAAGGAGAAGGTCCCGCTACGGTTTCATGCTTTGTGCCGCTTGGCCGTCGTCCCGCGGGCGCTCGCCAAGAGTACGCCGAGTATCGGCGTCCTGCTGGCCTGCAATGTCCTGACAAGTTCCTGCAGCGTCTGGACCTGTGTCTTGCCCCACTCGGCAACAATCACCACGCCGTCCAGGACGGATCCGACAATCAGTTCGTCGGCACCCGAGGCAAGCGTCGGCAAGTCGAATATGACAATGTCGTAGGCAGCAAGGTTGTTGGCGGCAAGGTCGCTAGCGGTAAGCTCCGAGAGGAATGCCTCTATCTTGCTCGGTGCCAGGAGGTGTCTGGCGTCCACGATCGAACTGGAAAGTATGTCGAACGGCCGCCCCGGAGCACGAACGATGTTGAGACGGACAGGGTCCTGGCACGGTTGCTCGAGGGCTCCAAACTGGCCCAGAAGCCGCGTGGTCATGATCGGGCGCCGGATGTCGGCGTCAATCACCAGCGTCTTCAAGCCGGACATCGAGTAGAGCGTGGCAAGATTGCTGGCGACGGAACTCTTCGAACTGTCGTTGGATACGGCGGTCAATCCAAGGAACTTGATCGGGCGGCTGGTTTCCGCGAGACTTATTTCGGTTCGCACTTTTCTCAGGCTATGGCTGTATCGGGATTGCGGAGATCTTGCCACCTCGTCGACAAGGCCCGATCTTCTGCCGATCGGCGGCAGTTCCCCAACGCATTCGACACCAAGAGTGTCGCGGATCTGTCGCGGCGACCTTATGGACCAGTCAAACGCGTGCCTTACAAACGCAAGTCCGATGCCGGAAATGAGACCGGCAACCACGGCGAAGGCCAGCATCAACTTCGGCCTTGGAGCGCTCGCATTGAGCGGCGCCGTCGCAGCCGTGATGACCCTTGCATCGGCAACCGGATACGACTGCTGGCTAACCGAGTTGGTGTAGGCCTGCAAGAAACTCTCGTACATCTTCTGGTAGGTTTCAGCCGTCACCTCAAGTTCTTCGAGCGTCGGCTCAGCACTCGTCCCGTCTCCTTTGGCTTCATTGCCGACGCTGTAGTCGTGCCGTGACCGGAACTGCTGCGCTTTCGCCATAGCCTCATTCATTTGGGTGCGCAGCTGCTGAAGCCGCATTTCCAGCCATGCGCCTCCTTCCTTTGCGGCGTCGGTCTTGGTTTCGATCTGCTCGCGCACGAAGGCATCGGCCGTGGCGTTCGCAATCCTGGCTGCGCCCTCGGGATCAGGAGAGGTGAAGGATATGTCAATCGCGTAGGAAACGCCGACTCTGCGGACGTCGAGGCCGTTGCGGAAAACCAACATGCTACGGCGGAACTTTTGAAAATCGGTCAGCATCGCAGGTGCGGCAGGCACGCTAAAGGCGAAATGCTCCAGCCAGGCGCTTTTCCGAAGCCCTAAGGTGTCAAGCAGGACTGCTCCGGTCTTCCTGAGTCTGTCCCGCAAAGTCGGAGACTGCGAACGATTGAACTCCGGATCGTCGACGAGTTTCAACTGGTCAAGCACCATTGTCGCGATTTTTTCCGACTGCATCACCGCGATCTGGCTTTCCACCTGGGCGGTATCCAACGACAGATTCACTTCGCCGCCCTCCTGCAGGTGTTGCGGCAATTTCGGCTCGATCAGAATCTGTGCGCTGGCGATGAAAGTTGGGTCGGTGCTCGAATTGTAGAACCCGGCCAACAAGAGAGCGGCAGCAAGGCAGGCTACGATGGTTCCCGCATAACGGCGCAGAAATTCGATGATATCGGAGAGCCCAATGAACTCCTGGCCGGCGGAAGCCTGCCGGTCCGTTGTCGAAGGCCATTGACGGGAGAACATGCGATTCATTCAGTCTCTCCCGCAGGCATGGCGCAGCCCGCCCCTTGCAGGCAGGCGATTGCATTCGGCCGATCTTCTCGTTGAAAGCCAAGGCCCCGCGATCCCAGACTGCTGGGGAAGATTACGCCCGCGCTCCGGAAGGTAAACGCCGCCAATTGGCGTATGCGGACCTTATGTCCTGTGGGGCGGTAGAATGCGCGGCACCGCTGCTCATGATGTCTGCTATGCCAGCAAGGCCTGCCGTCTGCGGCTGAGTGCCAGGTTCTGTTCGAGAGTATTGATCTGCGCGGACATTCGTTCGGGGCTCTCGTCATTTTCCATCGCCTCCAGGATGAACGCCGCGCAGTCCGTCATCCTTTCCAGGGACGGACGCAGTGCCGCTACTTCTTTCTCGATGTCCACCTGAATGCCCTCGAGAAGGCGGGGCAGGCGACCGAACCGCCTTTCGACGAGATCCTGGCCGAACGGGAATCGGAATGCGGCCAGCGGCATGTTGCAGCCCACCTTTCTCTGCGCCCGAGCCGGAGGCACCTTGCAGAATACAAGACCCTCATGATTGGACGAGACATTCTTTCGGTCACCGGCGGGCATGCTCCTATTGGATGAGGGGGTGGCGGCTAAGGCGTTAGGGCTCCTCGAATTCATGAACGCGGCCGCGTCCGGCGCGTGCTACGACTGCTGGCGCTAACTGCGGAGCGGAAGCCGTGACCGTGAACATAGTCGGACAAGCCAGGCCAAATACATTCGCCTTCGAAACCAGTGCCCTGATCAAAGCCACAGGCTTTCGGGAATATGACGCGCGCTGGTGGTTCGGACAGCCAGGCTCGGAGAAAGAACCAGAACTCAACCTGATGGGCGTGCAGGCGATCGGCATGGGGCTCGGCACCTTGATCCGCCGAATGGGTGTTGGCCCCGACATCGTTACTGGCCATGATTTCCGCAGCTATTCCATGGCGATCAAGATGGCGCTGACCTGTGGCTTGATGGCGGCCGGCGCGCGCGTCAAGGACATCGGCCTTGCGCTTTCTCCCACGGCCTATTTTGCCCAGTTCGCGCTCGACGCTCCTTCAGTGGCCATGGTGACAGCCTCCCACAACGAGAACGGCTGGACAGGGGTGAAGATGGGGGCGCAACGGCCTCTGACCTTCGGGCCTAAGGAGATGACAGCTTTGAAAACGCTTGTGCTGGACGGCGATTTCGATCTCATTGGCGGGGGAAGCTACGAATTCATGCCCCGATTTCGCGAAAGATACATCGAAGACCTGACTGCCGGAAAGAAGCTCGGCCGAAGGCTGAAGGTGGTGGCCGCCTGCGGCAACGGAACAGCAGGCGCGTTTGCACCGCAGGTGCTGGAAGGCATCGGCTGCGAGGTCATCCCGCTTGACACAGAGCTCGACCACACGTTTCCGCGTCACAACCCCAATCCCGAAGACATGCAGATGCTGCACGCGATCCGGGACAAGGTTCTGGAGACAGGTGCCGATATCGGGCTCGGTTTTGACGGCGACGGCGACCGCTGTGGCGTGGTCGACAACGAGGGCAACGAGATTTTCGCAGACAAGGTCGGTGTCATGCTGGCACGCGACATCTCCACGCTGCATCCGAACTCCGTCTTCGTCGTCGACGTCAAGTCGACAGGCCTTTTCATGACCGATCCCGTTCTCCTGCAAAACAGTGCCAGGACGGATTACTGGAAAACCGGGCACTCCTACATCAAGAGGCGCGTTGCCGAACTCGGTGCCATCGCTGGATTCGAAAAGTCGGGACATTTCTTCTTCAACCCGCCGATCGGACGCGGCTACGACGACGGGCTCCTGACCGCAATCGCCGTCTGCCAGATGCTCGACCGTCACCAGGGCAAGACACTCGCAGACCTTTACGGCGATCTGCCGCTGACCTTCGGGACCCCGACCATGTCGCCCCACTGCCCGGACGAGATGAAATACGGCGTGGTCGCGAAAGTTGTCGGGGAATTCACGAGAATGAAGGGGGACGGGACCGAGTTCGCCGGCCAGCCGCTGGCAAATCTCGTCACCGTCAATGGGGTGCGTGTCGTTGCCCAGGACGGCACATGGGGTCTGGTCAGGGCGTCGTCGAACAAGCCGGAGCTCGTGGTCGTTGTGGAAAGCCCCGTGTCGCCAGAGCGGCGTCGCGAGATGTTCGAGGCTCTCGATGCCGTGCTGCGCCGCAATCCAGAGGTCGGAGCCTACAACCAGACATTCTGAGGGGAATTGGATCATGTCGGACCGGATCGTAAGTTTTGTCATGAGCGGCGGCGTCGGCTCACGGCTGTGGCCGCTCTCGCGCGAAGACAATCCCAAGCAATTCCACGATCTTTCCGGTGACGGGTCCATGCTTGCCAAGACTGTTCGCCGCCTCAAGGCGCGGCCGGACGGTGACACGCCGATCTACCTGATAGCCTCCGAACGTCATGCCGACCGCGTCATCTCGGACATAGCTCCGCTCGGCCTCAACGGCGGCAGACCAATCTTCGAGCCGGTCGGCCGCAATACCGCCGCCGCCGTCGCTATAGCCACCCTGCAGACGATCGCCGAACATGGGGCGGACGCGCTTGTGCTCGTGGTCCCCTCCGACCATCAGATATCGACCGCAACGCAATTCTGGGAAACCGTCGAGACGGGCGTGCCTGCCGCGGTTTCCGGAAGGATCATCGTGTTCGGCATCAAGCCGACGCATCCCGAAACCGGATATGGGTACATCGAGGCCACGGCAAATGCTGAGGGAGTAGCCTCGGTTTCGCGCTTCGTCGAAAAGCCAAACGTCAGGACGGCCCGCAAATACATGTCTTCGGGGCAATTCTACTGGAACGCCGGGATTTTCCTTTTTCGTGCCGACACCATGCGGAAGGCTTTTCTCGAATTCCAGCCGGACATATGGGACACTGCGGAACGGGCCCACAAGAGCGCGCGGACCGACGTCTCCGGTCTGTACTTGCCACAGGGCTTCTACTTGGCTGTCCCCTCGACCTCGATCGACTACGCGGTCATGGAGCATGCGCGAGACATCGCAATGGTTACGGCCTCCTTCCGCTGGACCGACCTTGGATCGTGGCAATCACTGATGGAGGTCACCCCGACGGACAGCAACGGCAACGTCACAATGGGCGATGTCGTCGCCATCGAATGCCATGACTCTTACTTCAGAAGCCAGGGCCGATTGCTGACTGTCGTCGGGATGAAGGATGTGGCGATCGTGGCGACGCCGGACGCAGTATTCGTCGCCCCGGTCAGCCATAGCCAGGACGTAAAAAAAATCGTCGAACAGCTGGAGAAGGGCGGACGCCTCGAAACGAAACTTACCGCCTCCGAAGACCGGGTCATCGTCAGCGGCTCATGGCGCAAGCGCGTCGAACACTGGCTCTTCGAAGAAACCCTGCCTCTGTGGTCCACTGCGGGTGTCGATGATGTATACGGCGGTTTCCACGAGGCCCTCGGCTTCGATGCAAGGCCATTGGGCAGACCCAAGCGCATGCGCACGATGGCCCGCCAGATCTATGCTTTCGCGGTGGCCAAGGAACGCGGCTGGGCTGGACCGGCGGACAAACTCATCGACCATGGCATCGACTTCATTGCAAAATACGGCCGCACGGACCGTGGCGGCTGGGTGCGCACTCTCAATGCCAACGGCAGCGTGGCCGACCCGACCGAGGACGCCTACGACCATGCCTGCGTGCTCCTGGCGCTGGCTCATGCTCACCGATGCGGACATCGGGATGCCCTGGAACTAGCACAACAGACGTTTCAGTTCGTCGACACCCATCTCGAGCACGACAGTCTGACCGGCTTCCTCGAGAGCCCCGGCTGGAACGGTGCGCGATCTTCGAACCCGCACATGCACATGCTGGAATCATTTCTTGCCTGGTATGGCGCCACGGGCGACCGTGAATATCTGCGTCGGGCGGCGCGCATCATCGATCTCTTCCGGAGCCATTTCTTCGACCAGGAAAGCTGGACGCTTGGCGAACATTTCGACGCCGATTGGTTGCCGTTGCCGGGAGACAAAGGACAGTGGACCGAACCGGGCCATCACTTCGAGTGGGCCTCGCTCCTTGTCGATTTCGCACGAGCGAGCGGCCAAAAAGACTTGGTCGCCTACGCAAGGAAGCTCTATTCATCGGCGGTCGCCAGTGGATTGAACCGGGCAACAGGTCTGGCATATGCTGCTGTATCGCGGCAGGGAATCCCTCTCGACCGGCTCTCCCGCAGCTGGCCGCAATGCGAAGCCGTCAAGGCAGCCGTAGCTTTGGATGGTATTGGCGGGCCTGACCTGAAAGCCGAGATCGAAGCCCGTGTCGCGCGCCTGTTCAGATGGCATATCGACCCCGCGCCGCTTGGCTTGTGGGTCGACAAGATTGATGAGCGCGGACGGTCACTGGCAACGGAGGTCCCCGCGAGCATCTTCTACCACTTGGTGACGGCGTTGATGCAGTATCTGGACAAGACCGCAGGCCAAGTCGAACCCTTCCCGTTTCCAACTGTGGACGTGAGCAAGACGGGTTTGAGGCAGATACGGAGTCGCTCCTAACCCGCCGATCCTAAGATACGGTGTTCGTGGCGCATCCACGGTTGGCGAAGATGGTAGATCGTCTGCACTGAAGTTGACGAGGGTTCCGCAGATCCCGGCTCCTGGCGGGATATGGGCCGCTAAGGCACAGCCTTGGCCGTGCGCGCCGGCAACGCTCGCTTTCGCCCTGCCGGACGCCGGGAGGCTGCTGGTGCTGCCAGGAGTTCCGAGGCAATGAATATCAGGTTCTCGCCATTGACGAGGCTGTCGATGTTCCTGCCGCTCAAAAGCGAGTAGACGGAAGTGAGGCAGCCTCGGCCGGGAAACATAAAGTCGTGTGGTTCCACCATGATGCACGGCACATCCTTGAGGACCTTGCCGCAGTCACGCGTTGCCTCCAGCTCCGCGCCTTCAATATCCATCTTAAGCATCAACAATTTCGTCCTGGGCAGTTTGGAAAGAAGGCCTGGTAAGGTGAGCGACGGCACGCCTTCTCCGTCTGAGACGCCGCGTGCCCACGATGGGCACTCGCTGTTGACAAGTGCAACCTCGCCCTCATGGCACCAGAGGGCGCCGTAAACAGGCATGATCCGCTCCAGACCGGCACAGTTCGATAGCAACACTTCGTGCGCTTGGCGATCCGGTTCGATAGCCATCACCATGGCATCGGGATACTGGTCTCTGAGGAAAATCGACGAGTAGCCAACGTTGGCTCCGGCATCCACGATAACGGGTATGATCCCCCTCTGTCTCCATCCTGCCGCGAGCCGGTTGAGCGCGCTCTGTCCACGCTTTCCAATTTCATATTCGCCGTGCCCAAAAACCTGTGACATGACAAACAAGTCGCTGTCGGTAGGCCTGATCAGCAGATCATGATTGCCACAGCGAACCTTCATCGGCGATTCGATCCCAAGTGCGCGGCGAAGCAGTACTGAGACCAGTTTCTTCCAGCCGATGGCTCGCGCGAGGCCGTCAATGTGATAGAGCTTGGCGTAGAACGTCCGGTTCATAGCCGCAGTATCACCTGAGGGTGTGTCTATCTCCAGACACCCTTAGGGAGTAGCCAGGCCGGCTCACCACCAAAAGCAAATTGCCCGCGCTAGCCCCCGCAGATGCGTATTCCTGCCATCATGCTACTTTGTTCAGGCCGTAGGATTGCGTTCTCCTGCGCCGCTTATGAGCAGGGTACCCGAGGTGATAGGGAATTAGTAGCTAAGGCGAAGTCGGTATCCCTTGCCTCTGTGTCGCGGCCGCAAAGCGGGATAGTATGCTCCTGGAAAATGCCTGAAGAGGCACTGAACGACCTCTCCCAAACATAAGAATGCGGCTAATTCGTCGAGGCGCTGTAACTTTGAGACGTGAACCTTCTTGTCCGAACGGTTGAGACGCAATGATGGCCAAAAAAAAAGTTCGTGCCAAGCCCAGCGGTGACCTTCTAAAGCTGCTTGCTACAAGGCCCAGAGCGGTGGCGCTTGCTGCGCTGCACGTGAGTGAATCGGTGCTGTTGGAGCTCGAAGCATCCGAGCTGTTGTCAGCATCACAGATCAGAGGGCTGCTCAAGGACGCGTCGACGACGCTACGAAATGCCGCCGAGCAAGTGGACAATCGCAGCTGCCTCATCGCCAGCGAAATAGTTGATTCAATGCGAGAAGATTTCAAGAGGAACAACACTTAGCCGTGCCGCCTGTCGCCGTCGGCCAGGCGGTGGGACCTGTAATTCTCAACGAAAAAGTGCCGTCGCCATGCCATCGATTGTTGCCATTGAGGATATTCTTCACATCAATTTTAATGTAGGATCTCAGGGAGGGAGGTAGTTCGGGCAGTGGTTGGGCGAGGTTGCTTCTGAATGACGTACACTTCACATCCATTTTTACGCGGGGACGAAGATCGACCATCGTATGTCGGGCTTAATGACGACGATGCGGCGCTAATCAAAAGGCTGGGATTTACGCCGAAGCGCTATCTGGCGGAGACGGTCATCGTCAATCAGGGCGAGGATTGTGATCGCATGTTCATAGTCGAGTCGGGCTGGG
>NZ_JAMYUW010000048.1:0-54092 GCF_040323315.1 Mesorhizobium sp. M0047
TGGGCTGAAATCCAGCCAGACGGCTCTATCAACGGACAAATCTGCTTCCAACGCGGCGACGAAGCAGACTTCATCGCCCGCAAATGGACTTCTTCAACAGCCTGCTAAGTCAGGCCGCGGATAGTCTATCCAGGCTGAGCTTACCGTTTTGTAAGCCAAGTCACACGAACGTGCTGAAGGCATTGCATAATCTCGCCACTGTTCCCGCCCAATTTGCGATTATCCCGCCAATTGTCCCCGGAAGCAGATGTTGCAGACCTCACCCGTGCCGTTCCGCTCTATCCTGGTCATCCAAACGAAGTTCATCGGAGATCTCGTCCTCGCCTCGACATTTGCAGAAAACCTGCGGCTCGAATTCCCCGGCGCCAAAGTCGTATTTCTGTGCGAGGCTAGCTTCGAGAGCTTCGTGATCGCTCATGGCATCGCTTCGGAGGTGGTCACGTTTCGGCGCGCCCGTATGCGCGGCACTAACCTCGAGCGCGGGAAAGAGCTTTACGCCATGGTGCGGGCGTTACGCCGGTTCCGTTTCGACCTGACGATCGACCTGACCGATTCAAAGACGTCGCGCATTGTCAGCGGGCTCGTCAACGCAAAGACCCGCGTCGGCTACAATCCTTCCGAAAGACCCTTGCGTATGCTGGAGCGCCAGCCCGCCAATATCTTTGCCAAGCCCTACGGCTTTGATGGCCAGCATTTTCTGTACCGCTACCTCTCGCCGCTCGAAGCGCTCGGCATTGAACTCCGCAAGGTGATTCCGAGCCTTCAGCCGCTGCCGCTGGAGACGGCGAAAGCATTGGCGCTGCTGGGCAAGCACCACCTGCGGCCAAACGCCTTCATCGCCGTGCATGCAGGTGCAAGCTTCGAGGGGCGACGCTGGCAGCCCGAGCGGTTTGCCGCTGCGATCGGCGAGATTATGGGCGAAACCGATCTGGACGTCGTCCTGGTGGGCGGCCCGGACGAGCGGGAGATTGCCGAACGTATCGTCGCCGGGACCGCGCCGTCGGTCGTCAATCTCGTCGGGGACCTGTCGCTCGAAAGTCTGCTGGCGGTGCTGAAGCAGGCCCGGCTGTTTCTCGGCAACGAGAGCGGCCCGATGCACATGGCTGCCGCCACCGGAACCCCGGTTGTCGGGCTGTTCGGTTTGACGCGTCCGTCGCGCTGGGGTCCTGTCGGCGTGCCCAGCATCTCGCTCCAGCCGCCGATGCCTTGCAACTGCCTGGCCAAGGGCCTCTGCCGCGCGCCGGATCCCAGCAAGGCCTGCTGCGTCTGGGGCCTGGAGGTCAAGCCGGTTGTCGACGCGGTGCGCGAGGTTCTTTCGCGCACCGAAATGAAGCTAGGACGCGCCATCTGACATCGTCGTCGCGCAGCCAACCGCTATCGCCGCAATGGCCTTTTCACCACACGAACGGTCAAATTGTCGCGACAGCCACTTTCCTGCTATCCACCATCCCGATTTCCGCCTTCATGCGGGTCTTGGCATGCCGGCTTGAAACGACCGGTCAGGAATTAGGTTTGATGCGCCTGCTGCGAAAAAATCTCTGCATGATCGCCATGTCGTTGGCGATGGTATCCGCCGGCCATGCCGCGCCGCTCGTCGAGCCCACGCTGCACATCAGGGCGGAGACGAGCGGAGCCGGCCGGGTTGCGCTCACGCTCGATGCCTGCGGCGGACAGACCGACAACCGGATTCTTTCGGCTTTAGTGGAAAACAAGATCCCCGCCACCATTTTCGTGACCGGCATCTGGCTGAAGCGAAACGCCGCTGCCGTCGGGATCATGCGCGCCCATCCCGATCTGTTCGAGCTTGAAAATCACGGCGGCCATCATATCCCGGCGGTCGATACGCCAAGGAAGATCTACGGCATCCGCAGCGCCGGCAGCCCAGATGCGGTGCTGGCCGAGGTCGAATCGGGTGCCGCCGCTCTTGCCGGGACCGGCGAGCCGGCGCCGAAATGGTTTCGGGGCGCAACCGCCGAATACAGCCCGTCGGCAATCGCCATGATCCGCAAGCTTGGTTTCAAGATCGCGGGCTTCTCGATAAACGGCGACGGCGGTTCATTGCTTGGCGCCAAGGAGACCGCGCGGCGCATTGCGGTGGCCAAGGACGGTGACGTGATTATCTCGCACATCAACCAGCCGACCCATGCCGCCGGCGAAGGCGTGGTGCAGGGGCTCCTGGCGCTCAAGGCCAAGGGCCTGACCTTTGTGCGGCTCGACGATGCCAATGCCGATGGCATTGGCGATCACGGCACCACCGACTGACCGGTGCATTGATATTCAGGTGATGCCGGCCTGCGAATGTTGGTTTCCTGCGCTTCCGGTACTCACGGACCAAAAGTCCGCTCCGTTCCGGTTCTCGGAACCCAGCATTCTCGACTAGGCCTGACCTGAATCTCAACGCACCTCACGCCGAGTTCGCCTGGGTTCGAAAGTCGGTCAGTCCGGTTTGGCTTCGATCGTGACCTTGCTGGCATAGAACGCGCCGTGGTTGCGGATCTCAGCCATTTCGTCGAAAGGATGCTCGTAGGCCCACATTGCGTTCTGGCCGGTTTCGCCGGCAGGCAGCACGCTCCAATAGCTTGCATCGCCCTTGTAGGGGCAATGGGTCGAGTGTTCGGTGCCGGCGAGCTTGCCGAAATCGATGTCGGCGAACGGAATGTAGAAGACCGCGGGATAGGGGGGCTCACTCAGCACCTTGGCCCTCGTGGATGAAGCGATGACCGTGTCTCCGGCGCGCACGGTGACTGTGCCGGCAAACGGCTCGATGGTGATGACTTTGTCGGGATTGCGTTGAAAACCGGGGGCGGGGTTGGTGATCTGGTCCATGCGGGTCTCCTTGCGTCGATTTTTCAGATGTGTCGCGCAAGGGCATTGTTCAAGGCCGGCGGTGGCCATGCACCACGCAGGCCCCAATCGGCCGAAAAAGACGGATCGTGCCTCCGAAGCAAATTGAAATACCTGTCGCCAGCAATCAGGCGGCGGCCTTGAACACGTCCATGAGACCGGCATAGGCAGCAGCGATGCCGGCGACCGGGTTGCTGCTCCTCGACGCGGTTTCGACCTTCAATGGGCCGCCGCCGGTCGGCAGGGTGAGCAGCAGGAACTGGCGATTGCCGCCGTCGCCGACGGATGCGGCCGCGACATGCTGGCCTTCGCCGTGGTTCTGGACGCACATCTTGAACAGCAGCGTGCCGCCGACCGCTTCGAGCGCGCCGCCGACAACTTCGACAAATTCGTCTTCGGAAACAGTCTTTGCGTCTGGCACCAGATCGGTCAGACTTTCGGCAAGCGTACTCTCGAGGGTCTTGTCGTCGAGTTGCGCGTCCATGCGAACCTCTTTCAGTCGCCAATCGCTCCCTTGCCCGTTAACGAAGCTTAACGCCGAGGATGGCCGGATTGTGGCGGTTTTCCACCAATGCAGCGCTCGACCGTCATGGCGGCTGGACAATCCGGCGGTTCGCTCCACAATGGCCCGAAAAGCGCACACAAAAGCGCGAAGGGAGGATCGAATGCTGGGATTGATGCAGGAATGGCCGCTGCTTTGCCACAAGCTCATCGACAATGCCGAGCGGCAGCATGGCGTGCGCGAGATCGTGTCGCGATCGATCGAGGGGCCGATCGTGCGCACCACTTACGCCGACATCCATCGTCGCGCCCTGAAAGTCGCCCAGCGGCTGGAGCGTGATGGCTATCGCCTGGGCGATCGCATCGCTACGCTCGCCTGGAACACCGCGCGCCACATCGAGGCCTGGTATGGCATCATGGGCATCGGCGCCATCTACCACACACTCAATCCGCGGCTGTTTCCCGAGCAGATCGTCTGGATCATGAACCATGCCGAGGACAAGGCTGTCTTCGTCGACCTGACCTTCCTGCCGCTGCTCGAGAAGATCGCCGGCGTCGTCAAGTCGCTGAAACGGGTGGTCGTGCTGACCGACAAGGCGCACCTGCCTCAGACGACACTGCCCAACGTGGTCGCCTACGAGGACTGGCTAAACGAGGCGGATGGCGACTTCGCCTGGAAGAGCTTCGACGAAGGCACCGCCGCCGGCATGTGCTACACGTCGGGGACCACGGGCGATCCGAAGGGCGTCGTCTACAGCCATCGTTCGAACGTGCTGCACGCCATGATCGCTGCCATGCCCGATGCCATGGGCCTGTCGTCGCGTGATACGATCTTGCCGGTCGTGCCGATGTTCCACGCCAATGCATGGGGGCTTGGCCAGAGCGGACCGATGATCGGCGCCAAGCTGGTCATGCCTGGCTGCAAGATGGATGGCGCCTCGATCTACGAACTGCTCGACACCGAGAAGGTGACCTTCAGCGCCGCCGTGCCGACCGTCTGGATGATGCTGCTGCAGCATCTGGAGGAGACCGGCAAGAAGCTTCCCTATCTCAACAAGGTCGTCATCGGCGGCTCGTCCTGCCCGCGCGCGATCATGTCCAAGTTTCAGCAGAACTATAATGTCCAGGTCATCCATGCCTGGGGCATGACCGAAATGTCACCGCTCGGCACGCTGTGCACCTTGAAGCCGGACTATGCCGGGCTTGAGGGTGATGCCCGGCTCGATGTCCAGCAGAAACAGGGCTATCCGCCCTTCGGCGTCGAGATGAAGGTGACCGATGACGACAACAAGGAACAGCCTTGGGACGGCAAGACATTTGGCCGCCTGAAAGTGCGCGGACCGGCCGTTGCCCGCGCCTATTACGGCGGTGCGGGCCCAGAACAGTTCGACGAGGACGGCTGGTTCGACACCGGCGACGTCGCTCACATCGACGCCGGCGGCTATATGCAGATCACCGATCGCGCCAAGGACGTCATCAAATCCGGGGGCGAATGGATTTCAACCATCGACCTCGAGAACCTGGCTGTCGGCCACCCCGATGTCGCCGAGGCTGCAGCCATCGGCGTTTGTCATTCGAAATGGGGCGAGCGGCCGTTGCTGGTCATTGTCCGCAAGCCGGGCAAGGAACCGACCAAAGCGGACATTCTCGGCTTCATGGACGGCAAGGTTGCCAAATGGTGGATGCCGGACGATGTCGCCTTCGTCAGCGAAATTCCACACACCGCCACCGGCAAGATCCAGAAGATCACCTTGCGCCAGCAATTCAAGGACTATCGCTTGCCGACGGATTGACGGGATGTCGCGCGTTTCGGCTTCAAGTGGCCGCAAAAAGGCACTAGAGCAATTCAAGGAAAAGCGCATAGCGTTTTCCCTTGGGATTGCGTCAAAACAAGGCGATGGAGCGGTTTGCCGGGTCCGCGAAACGGTGAACCGTTCTAAGTCTCCGTTCGGGTAGGGGCAGCACAGAAGACGATGGTTAGCATTCCTGATCGGCAAACGTCGAGGGCGGCCGGCTGGTCGCGGCGCACGGCCGCTTTTTCGGCGGTGCTGCTGCTGACCGTTTTCGTCGGCCACCGCTTTGACCTCGTCGAAACACCGGCCTTCCTGTGGGTGCTGGGCATTGTCGCGTTGCTGGCGGCCTTGGCGCTGTTGTTTGCCGGATTCGCCTTTTCGAGGCTCTGGAACTTCGGCGACCGCGGCGGTCGCGACCTGACGGTCGGCGCCCTCCTGGCGCTGCTGGTGCTCGCACCTTACGGCGTCGCCGCCTACTGGGCGACAATCTACCCGCCGCTCAGGGATATCTCGACGGATTTCGACGAGCCGCCGGCGCTCGACGTGGGTGACCGGACGAAAGAAATGAACGTGCTTTCCCCGTCGACGCCTGGCGAACAGCGGCTGCAGACCGATAGCTATCCGCTGGTCAGTGCACGCAGCTACGCCCTGCCATTCGAGACTGTCGTCAATGCCGTCGAAACCGTCCTTGACCGGCGCGATTGGGATTTGTCCGAACCCTATCCTGACCTCGCCGGGCAAAACGATGTCACCATCACCGCCGTCGCCAAGGGGTTCGTGATCGGTCTTCCGGCCGACGTTGCGATCCGCGTGACCGACGATGGCGATGCGGTCATCGTCGATATGCGGTCAGCTTCGCGATACGGCCGCTTCGATCTCGGCGACAACGCCGCGCGCATCGTCGATTTCCTCGCCGAACTCGACCAGGAAGTCGCCGGTCAGGTTGGTGCGGCGCCCGCCGAGTGATGTTCAGAACTTGTTAGGCGGATCCGCCTGTCGCCGTGGAGATTCGGCTTGAGCCTGCTGCCGACTATTCGGCGGGCTCGTATCTGCCCTGCAGCAAGATCGCCGCCGACGGCCCAAGCGGATTGACGATCCGACTCTCCAGGACTTCGATAAGCTTGCGTCCAACCGCCGCCATATCTACGAAATGAACACCGATCTTTGCCGGCAGGAAGCGTGCCAGCCGCGTGCTGTCACGACTGACAATGTGGACGTCGTTGCCTGGCACGAGACCTCTTCTGCCAAGAGCATGTAACGCTCCTAGAAGGCCCAGTTCGTTGGCGCATGCCAGGCCTGTCGGCGGATCTGACGACGCCAGCATGCGATCGAACCAGGCCGCACTCAATTCCATCGTGAACATACCATGACCGATCAGTGATTGGTCGATTGGGATGCCGGCCTCGGCCATTGCCCTTCCATACCCGGAAAGACGCATGGCACTCGTCTGATCTTCCGGAACGAGAAGTTGCAGTGCAATGCGTCGACAGCCCTTTTCCATCAGCCGCAGGGTCGCCTCGTAGGCGATCTGTTCGTTGTCGATATCAACATAAGGATATGCGACATCCACGTCGGTTCTTCCGAACGCGACAAATGGCATGCGTTGATCCAGCAGCAGCTTGACGCGCGGATCGCCCGACACCATGCGCGTGATGATCAGTCCGTCTGTGCTGCGCGCCTGAAGCTGCCGCTGCACACTCTCAACGGGATCGTCGTCGGGAGTCGTGGAATAAATGGACACACTATAACCGGCTCGCCGGGCAGCCAGCGTCATGCCTTCGATCAAGGGAAGCTTCAACAGATCGGACAGATGGTCTCGTGTCTCCATCGGGAGCACTGCCGTCAGCGTCAGTGTCCGACCGGTTTTCAGCGCACGACCATGATGATCTGGCACATAGCCAACCCGCTTAGCCACCTCCTTGACGCGGGCTATGGTCGAGGGCTGTACTTCCGGCCCATCCTTCAGAGCGCGTGACACCGTGGTCACCGACAGGGAAAGTTCCGCCGCTATCTGCTTTAGGTTGGCCATTGTTCGCCCGACTTCGAAAGCGCCGGCTGATTGCTGACCTCCATAGCGTTACCGGATTCGACATCCCGGTCAATCTGGAACTCCCGTGGAAAGCAGCTTGACTCCCTTGCATTAAGGTGAAATCGTAACGTTACGATTACAAATAAACGGGCCTTTCAGGCACCATTCGTAAAAGATTGGGGAGGAGAACCTATGTCTTGGCTACGCATTTCCTTAACAGCATTCGCAATCTCGGCAGCCTTGCCCGTCCATGCCCAATCAGTCACCATCACGACCGCGGGCGGCGACTATGGCAACGCCATGAAGGAGGCCATGTGGGCCCCTGCTGCAAAAGAGCTTGGCTATGATGT
Organism: Mesorhizobium sp. M0047; assembly: GCF_040323315.1. NCBI lineage: Bacteria > Pseudomonadati > Pseudomonadota > Alphaproteobacteria > Hyphomicrobiales > Phyllobacteriaceae > Mesorhizobium > Mesorhizobium sp. M0047. Next base: position 7,518 of record NZ_JAMYUW010000048.1, read on the forward strand.
CCGTGAGGAGACCCTAAGCGACGGCTTGGCCGCCCTGAAGATGCAGGTCACCTCGGGTGCGGTCACAACCGACGTCATTCACCTGGGCTCACCGGAAGGCGCGCAGGCCGCCGCACAATCGCTGCTGGAGCCGCTCGACTACAAGATCATCGACCCAAAGGCCGTGCCGGCTGGCGCAAAGTCCGACTACTGCTATCCGTTCGACTCCTATGGCACCGTCTTGTCGTGGAACACCAAGACCTATGGCGAGAACCCGCCGAAGACATGGGCGGAGTTCTGGGACGTTGCCAAATTTCCTGGCCGTCGTGCGCTGCGTGCCAATGCCCAAGACTCGATTGAGATCGCGCTGCTCTCCGATGGCGTGGCACCGGCGGACGTCTATACCGTTCTCAGCACGCCGGAGGGTCTGGATCGCGCCATCAAGCGGCTTGAAGCAATCAAACCAAATGTCGCCGTGTGGTGGACCTCGGGAGCGCAGTCGGCGCAGTTGCTGAAAGATGGTGAGGCGGATTTGGTCGTTACCTGGAACGGGCGGGCCCAAACCGTGAAAGCGGATGGCGGCGCGGCTGACTACACGTTCAAGGGTTCGGTCATTGGCACCGACTGTCTTGCGGTGCCGAAGGGGGCGCCGAACAAGGAAGCAGCCATGAAGCTCATCGCGGCGATGACACAGCCCGCGCGCGTGGCGAAGCTGACCGACTTCATAGCCTATGGCCCGGTCAATCCTGCTGGCTATGAGGGTGGCCTTATTCCCGAGGACCGTCTGAAGACCCTTGCGACCGCGCCTGAAAATGCCGGCACTTCGGTGTTTTCGAATTCAGAATGGTGGGTCAAGAACGGTGAGGCTGCCCAAAAAGCCTTCGATGAGATGATGGCCCGCTGAGTCTCAGCTGTAAGACTGGAGCAGATGATGGAGTCGCTCCCGATCACCATCGACAGCGTCAGCAAGTCTTACGGGACCTACGTCGCACTGGATGATGTTTCGCTCGACATTCAAGCTGGCGAATTCCTCACGCTGCTAGGGCCATCGGGATCGGGCAAGACCACGTTACTCATGGCTCTGGCCGGTTTTGTCCGGCCGGATTCCGGCAAACTCTTGTTGGGGGATCGGGACATCACCCGCCTGGCCCCCAACAAGCGGGACATCGGCATAGTGTTCCAGAACTACGCCCTGTTCCCCCACATGAACGTTCTGGCGAATGTCGCGTATCCGTTGGCGCTGCGAAAGATGCCGAAGGCGGAGGCCCGTCGGCGAGCGCTTGAAACATTGGCCCGCGTGAAACTGGAAGGTCTGTCGGAGCGCAACATTGCCGCATTGTCCGGCGGTCAGCGCCAGCGGGTGGCGCTGGCACGGGCAATCGTCTTCGAGCCACGTGTGATGCTGATGGACGAGCCGTTGTCGGCGCTCGACAAGAACCTGCGCGAAACCATGCAGTACGAGATCCGGCGTCTGCATGACGATCTGGGGATCACCACGATCTATGTGACGCATGACCAGCGCGAAGCGCTGATCATGTCAGACCGGATTGCGGTGATGAATTCCGGCCGCATCCAGCAGATCGACACGCCGCAGCGGATTTATGATCGCCCATCGACCCGCTTCGTCGCGGAGTTCATGGGTGAGGCCAACATTGTGGCCCCAGGCCTGGTGCGCAGAATCGATGGCGCCGATGCGTCGCGCGCCACTTTGATGATCCGCGCGGAAAGCTTCCATCTTGATGAGAAGCTCGTCGGGCGAGACGGGATAGCGCTCGAAGGAACACTGTGCGCCAAGGCGTTTCGCGGGGAGAACTGGCTTCTTACCCTTGTGCTGGATGGCGGCGGGCAAGAGGTTCTCGTCTGCATTCCGGCAGCCTTGGCCAGCGGCTGCGGCGAGCTTTCCACCGGCCAGCGGGTGACCGCCTATGCGCCGGCATCGAAAGTTCACCCGTTACCGGAAACGATAGCGTGACCGCGACCGCGGATCCCGCACTCGCGGCAGACGCCCTGCGCGAGCGGCGGTTCTTCCTGTCGCTTTCGCTGCCAGCGTTGTTCATCGTTGGACTGGCGGCGATATTGCCTATCCTGTGGATCATCCGGCAATCCTTCCTGACCACGGGAGGCGAATACACTTTCGGCAATTACGAGAAGGTGCTTTCGAGCGGGCTGACATGGTCGGCACTCGTCACAACCCTTGAGCTATCCTTGGCCACGCTGGCGATCTGCATTCTTCTCGGCACCCCGCTGGCGCTCGCTCTGGCCAGCGCCAGACCAAGGGTCGCCAACGTGCTGATGGCTTTCGTCATGCTGCCATTATGGACCTCGATCCTGGTGCGCACCTATGGCTGGCTAGTGCTCTTGCGGCGCGATGGCCTGATCAACGCGGCTTTGACAGGTTCAGGCCTGACAGCGGAGCCATTGCCGCTGGTCTACAACTTCACGGGAACGCTCATCGGCATGGTTCACTACATGCTGCCGCTCTTTCTGCTGCCCGTTTATGCCGCGATGCGCGATATCGACGCAAACCTCATTCGCGCGTCGTCGAGCATGGGAGCCTCTCTCGGGCAAGTGATCCGCACAGTCATTTTGCCTCTTTCGGCCGGCGGCATCTTCTCGGGTTCGACCATCGTCTTCATCTACACCATAGGGTTTTTCATCACACCGGCGGTGCTTGGCGGCGGCAAGGTAAATCCTCTCTCTACCCGGATCGAGCGCACGCTATCGACCTTTCAGGATTGGGGTTCCGCGAGCGTCTTGGGCATTCTGCTCCTCATTGTCATGGCGATGATCGGGGTGATGTTCCTGGCGGCACGGCGACTGTCGACGCGCAACGGTGCGGCCCATGCTTGAGGCCTATCCGGACAACAGGCTGTCCCGCATTTTTCTGTGGGGCTTTTCCGCACTCGTAATGGCGTTTTTGATGTTGCCAACGCTCGTGGTCGTGCCGCTGTCCTTTTCGGCGTCCAATCTTCTCGAGTTCCCGCCGCGCGCATACTCGTTGCGCTGGTACGAGACTTTCTTCGGTTCGGCGACATGGATGGCCGCACTCAGGACGAGCCTCATCCTTGGGACATTGACGGCGATGGTCGCAGTGCCTCTGGGGCTGCTGGCCTGCATTTCGATAAATCGGCTTGGCGGAAAGGCCGCGGTAACCATTCAGGGCGTCCTGCTCACCCCGTCCATTGTGCCGGGCATCCTGCTTGCGATCGGTCTCTTCTTTGTTCTGGCGGCGCAACGGCTGGTCGGGACGCTGTTCGGTGTGCTGGTTGGACATGTCGTGCTGGCCATTCCGGTCGCATGCATTGTGTTGTTGCCCGCCCTGGCCCGCTTTGACTGGAACCAGGTTCAGGCGGCTCGTAGCCTCGGTGCGAACTGGGCCAGAGCTATTGGCGGAATAATTGTTCCCCAACTTCAGATCAGTTTGCCGTCGGCGACATTGATGGCGTTTCTGACTTCGCTTGATGAGTCTGTGATTTCAATCTTCATCTCAAGTGGTCGCAACAGCACGATGCCGAAGCTTATGTTCCTATCGCTGCGCGATCAGATCGATCCGACCATTGCGGCGATCTCGACATTGTGGACCGCCATCGTCGTGGCCGTCGTCCTGATCGTGACCCTTCGCCGAAAATCCTGACCGAGACTGGAAACATGCCTACAAATCATCACCCAGCCGCCGATCTGGCGTATCAATCAACGGACATACCTCAGGTAGGGTTGGCCATCATCACCGGCTCTGCAAACTGGGGGCTTGCCTTCCCGGAAGATGTCGAAGTCGATGGTGTGCGCACTTTGCGGCGCGACATGAGTTTTGAAACGCCTTTCGGTCGCTCCGACAACTGGAAGCTTCTCGAGTTCGATGCGTCGATTACAGCTGAAGGTAAAACGAAACGTGCATTGTGCATGTATTCGCACGGCAATCCCCGAGACCATATCGACCATTCCTGCCATCGCCGCGCGTTCTGGGTCCTGATGAACGCGGGTGTACGACAAGTGCTCGCCTGCTCGACCGTCGGCGCCGTCAACAAGGCGATCCAGCCCGGAGACATGGTGGTGAGCGCCGATATCATCGAACTGTCGCAGACCCCGTTTTCACTGCTGCCTGGCCGCCAGAGCTTCGACTGCTCGGGCAAGCAGATCGTATGTCCAAGATGTGCGGCGTTGCTGGCCGAGACCGCCCGGCGCCATTGGCCTGCCGAATGCCGGGTCCATGGCATCGAACAGCAGTTGGTCGCTGCCCACTGCTACGGGCCGCGATTGACAACCCCCGCTGAAGCTCTGGCGTATCGGAACATGGGAGCGGACGTGCTCAACCATTCAATTGCCCCTGAGGCAACCTTGTCGCGCGAGATCGGCGCGTGTTTCGTGCCATGCGCGTTCGTGACCGCAGGTTTCAACGACTATATGGACCGCAACCGCCAGGAATTGTTGCAGGAGCACGTGTTGCCGAGCCTTTCCATGACAGCCTCGCGGGTTGCGCTGGAGACCGCGGCACGTCTTCCGGCTAACCCTGAATGCTCTTGCCAGGGCTTGAAGTCGCCCCAACCGGCCGCGCGCTCCAGCCGTTTCTAGCGTACGAGAGCACGGATGAACTCGTGCCCGGGTTCTAACCCGCCGGCACAAAGATACCGGTGATAGCCGGGTCGCCGTCAGTGCTGACAAGACTGCGCGCCACCAGGTCCTCGAGATGAGCAAGCACCGACAATCCGGCGGCGCCATGCAGCCGCGGGTCGGTATCGCTGTAGATCGCCTTGACCATATCCACGATCGTCCGGTCGCCCGCTCTGACCCGCTCCAGTATGGCGCGCTCGCGCATCTTGCGGTGCGTCTTCAGGCCGCGCATGAAAGCGCGCGGTGCGGTCACCGCCCCGCCATGTCCTGGCAACAGCAAACGGTCACCACGTTCGATCAGCCGGTCCAGCGAGGCCATATAGTCGGCCATCGCCCCATCCGGCGGGGCGACGATGGAGGTTGCCCAGGCCATCACATGGTCGGCCGAAAACAGGATGCCGGTTCCTTCCAGAGCGAACACCGCGTGATTGGCGGTGTGGCCCGGGGTCAGAACGGTCCTGATCGACCAGCCGTCGCCGTCGACTACCTCGTCGTCGGAAAGCGTGATGTCGGGGGCGAAAGCCATGTCGGCGCTGGCGTCGAGCGCATTGGTCTCACCGATATGCAGCGGTCTTGCAGGGCGATGCGGTCCCTCTGCCAGCACCACGGCGCCGGTGCGCTCTTTCAGCCGGGCCGCCAGCGGTGAGTGGTCGCGGTGCGTGTGGCTGACGAGGATATGACTGACCGGCCGGCCTGCGATCACGTCAAGCAGGGTCTGCAGATGCGCCTCGTCGTCCGGGCCCGGATCGATCACGGCCAGCGTATCGTTGCCAACGATGTAGCTGTTGGTGCCGTGAAAGGTGAAGGGGCTCGGATTGCGGGCCGTGATGCGCTGGATGTCGGGCGCGACGCTTACCCCTTTGCCATAAAGGGGATCGAAGCTGGTATCGAACTTGAGTGCCATGGCGGATGCATCGGTGCCTTGTTTCAGGAACGGCAAAACCGATTGCCGCATAACACGCAAGCCAATATAGGAGAACGTGAGGCCGCGAACATCGGATAGCGGCAACCGGATTGGGGAAATACCATGGCAATTGCAACAACGACGCGTCCGCTTGTTTCTCTGGCTCTGCCGCAAAATGGCGCGGCGCGGCTGGCAACGCAGCTTTTCCTGGCGATCGCTGGAACGCTGCTGCTGACTCTGTCGGCCAAGACCAAGGTGATGCTCGGGCCAGTCGATATTTCGATGCAGACGCTGGCCGTGCTGCTGATCGCCGCCGCCTTCGGTATGCGTCTCGGCGTCGCCACCCTACTGCTCTACATGGCGGAGGGCGCCATGGGCTTCCCTGTCTTCCAGAGCACCCCGGAGAAGGGCATCGGCATTGCCTACATGCTCGGCTCGACCGGCGGTTATCTCGCAGGCTTCGTCGTCATGGCAGCGATTGTCGGCTGGGCCGCGGATCGCGGTTGGGACCGCCATCCGATCAAGCTTTTCAACGCGATGCTGGTTGCTGAAATCGTCATGATGGCCATGGGCTTCGCCTGGCTGGCGCTGCTGATCGGCCCGGAAAAGTCGTGGCAGTTCGGCGTTGTGCCCTTCATCGTTGGCGACCTGATCAAGGTGGCGCTCGCGGCAAGCCTAGTACCGGCCGTGTGGTCGTTGCTGAAGCGCGGCTGAAACGCGAGCGGGTAGGTGCCGGCGGCTTGAGCGGTCAAGCCCGGCTGGAGCACGGCACTTGGCGGACTTCGGCCTGGTGTCCGCCAAGTGACCTCACCTAGCTTTCCAGAAACAGCTTCGGAAACAGCGTATCCAATGCATGGGCCGGGAAGCGTAGCGACACCGGACCTTTGGGTGTTTCCGACGCCAACAGACCGAGCGCGATCACCTCGTTGAACACGCGACGCGCCGTGCGCTCGGGCAGTCCGCTAATGCGCGATGCTTCGCCGCGTTCAAATTCACCGCGCATTAGCGCTGCCTCCAGGAAGCGGCCGGCTTCGGGTTTCAGGCCACTGAGCTCGACATAGCGATGCAGCCGCTTCGCGAGCGTGTCGAGATCGAACAAGCCGGTCATTAAGTTCACCTGATCGATGCATACCTGCATGAACCAAAGCGAAAAGTCGCCAAGCGCGCGCTCGGAGAGGTTGCCCCGTCCGTCGAGATCACCCTGGCGGGGCATATCGGCATGATCCATCATGCGCTTGTAGTCCGTGCGGCTTTTCATTCCGCGCGCCAGACCGCGTGAGATCGACCACAGCCCATGCGCGGCGATCCCGGCTTCATGGGCCATGGCGTGGCTCATCAAACGGCTGACGCGGCCGTTGCCGTCGGGGAACGGGTGAATGAAGTTGAAACGATGATGCGCGGCGGGAATGGCCAGGATCCGCCCGGCTTTGCCCAGCCTATCGAAGCGATAGCGCATGGCAAAATGCTGCATGAAATCGTCGACGTGCTTGCTCGAAGGCGGCTCATGGCGGCCGACGGCGACGTCATGCTCTGGCTTCGATCGCCACTCGCCTGGCGCCATGACGAATTCACGGCCGGCACCCTTGACAGTCAGCATGGGCGCTTCCGCATCGCGGTAAAATTCCGCGTGCAGCCATCGCAGAAACTTGGTGGATGCAGGCTCAGGCAACCGCTTCTCGGCGGCCATACGGTCGATCTCAGCTTGCAGGCGAACATGGGCGGCCGCCTCTAGCTGCAAGTTACGGCGGTTCTCGTCTCGATCGAAATTTCCTGCCAGCGCCCGCTCGATGTCGCGGGGGCGCGTATCATGGCCCTCGATCAGGTTGCTGTAGTAGGTGTTCATGATGCGTACCAGATCGGCGAGGTTGGCAGCGGTACGTGGGTGCAGGCTTTGGCCCAAAATGGCTGACGTGGCCGATAGTTCCGCCAGCGCATCCGATATAGGTTCGGATACATCGGTCAGGCGTGCCGGTTCGATACGCTGTACGCTTTCCATGGTTGGCCGATCTTGGCTTCCGCTAAATGCATAAATATAAAGATATATTTCAAATTTGCCAAGATATTTGGCCGATCTTCTGGCCGATCATCGGCACCCTGCCGGCTTCGCTCGCCATCGGCGTCACGACGACGCCAAGATCCAGCGGCTTCGGGAACACAAGATTCCTCGCCCCGAAACCGATCTGCCCAAGCTCCAGCGCGCCTCGCACGGAGAACTGCACCTTATCATTACCTCTATAATCCTGGCATCGACGTTCCGTGCAGAGCGGCTTTTCTGAAGCGTAAAAGCAATGCTGTTGATCAAGACTTCAGCTAACTATTGATATGAAATAGATACTTGCTAGCGGAGACGAAGTGTTGTAGCCATTGCTCTTCGACTGTGTCGGATCGCCGGGGGGTGAGATGTTCGATTCGTTCTACGAACGAACGGGTAGGTCAGATGCAGAATCGCGCTGGCCCGTGGCAGCAACTTCGGGGCAAGGGGCAAGGCGTTGAATGTCGCGGCTTCAACTATTGTCGGAAGCCGGCATTTCCTGTTCAGGATTCGATTTCAGCTGCTTGGCGGACTGACATTCGCGATTTTTGCCCCAGCCATTATCCGGATTGTCTTCAATCCTGAGTTTATCTATTCGGCATACCTTCAGGTAACGGTGACTGCCGCGGCGATTGCGCACCTTGCGGGTTTCCTCTCCTATCGCCGCATCGGAAATTTCCCGGGAGTGGCCGCGGCAAGCTACATCTTGCCGACATTTGCCTTGTCCTACGGGGCTGTCTTCCTGACCATCTTCTTTTTCCGGTTCGAGTACAGCCGGTTCCAGGCCGCCGCAAGTTTCACGCAGTCCACGCTCTGGTATTTCGGCCTGAGCCTGTTGACGCGGCGTCTCGACCCACACCGGCTCGTCGTGATTCCCGGCGGAGATGTCGAGCGTCTCAAGACCTTGCCCGGGGTGCACTGGTTCTGGATCAAGTCAACCAGCACGGTCATTGAAACAGCCAGCGGCGTGGTCGTCGATCTGCGTGCCGATCTTGGCGCGGAATGGGAGCGGTACATCGCCGATCGGGCCCTTTCGGGAACGCCCGTATACCATGTCAAGCAAGTCAGGGAATCGTTGACCGGTCGGGTCGAGATCGAGCATCTGTCCGAAAACACGCTTGGCTCCCTCAACCCGAACCAGGCCTATCTTAAGATCAAGCAGGCGGCCGACTGGATTTCCGCGTTTGTCTTGGTTGTCGCCCTTTCCCCCGTGCTGGCGGCGATAGCGCTGCTGATCCGGCTGGACTCAGAGGGTCCCGTGCTGTTTCGCCAGCAACGCATGGGGTACCGGGGCAATATCTGCACGGTCTACAAGTTTCGCTCGATGCGGCAACATGGCGAGGCCGGTAGCGACAGGGAGGAGGCGATCACCAAGCGCGACGACGATCGCATCACCCGCGTCGGACGTTTCCTGCGAAAATTCAGGCTCGATGAGTTGCCGCAGGCCATCAACATTCTACGTGGTGAAATGAGCTGGATCGGGCCGCGGCCGGAAGCCGTCGTGCTGTCGCAGTGGTACGAGACTGAGTTGCCGTTCTACCGCTACCGGCACATTGTCAGGCCAGGTATAAGCGGCTGGGCACAAGTAAATCAAGGGCATGTAGCCGCCGTCGATGACGTTATGGAAAAATTACACTACGACTTCTATTACATAAAGAACTTTTCACCCTGGCTTGATGTTCTGATAACGCTCAAGACCACGAAAACAATGCTCACCGGGTTTGGCGCGCGATAGCCCAATGCGAAGCATGAATCTGAATAACAAACAGGAAGCAGATGGATCTCGCCTCCAGAAAGATAGCCATCATCGGACTTGGCTACGTCGCCCTGCCGCTGGCGGTCGCCTTCGGTGCCACCAGGGATGTCGTCGGCTTCGACATCAACCAATCGAGGGTGGACGCGCTGGAGCGCGGCGAGGACCATACGCTGGAAGCCAGCAGCGATGAGATCAGGGCAGCCAAGGTCATCCAGAACACCCAGAGGGACCTCAACATCGAGCTGATGAACGAGCTGTCGCTCATCTTCGGCAAGCTGGGCATTGACACGTCCGAGGTGCTGGAGGCCGCCGGCACCAAATGGAACTTCCTGCGCTTTACGCCGGGTCTAGTCGGCGGTCACTGCATTGGGGTCGATCCCTACTATCTTACCCACAAGGCTCAGGAACTTGGCTATCATCCGGAGGTGATTCTTGCTGGCCGCCGTATCAATGACGGTATGGGTCGACACGCGGCGGATCAGACGGCCCGCCTGATGATGCGCAAGGGGATACCAGTTGTCGGCAGCCGGATACTGGTGATGGGTGCGGCTTTCAAAGAAAATTGCCCGGACCTGAGAAATTCCAAGGGCGCCGATATCGTCTCCCGGTTGAAGGAGTATAATGCCGGCATCGACATTTGGGATCCTTGGGTCGACGCGCAGGAATGTGCGCGCGCCTTCGGCATAACGAGCATGAAGGATATTCCCGACGAGCCCTATGACGGCGTCATCGTGGCCGTCGGCCACAGGCAGTTCCGCGCGCTGGGCGTCGATGGCCTGCAGGCGCTTTGCAAGACCCCAGGCGTCATCTACGACATCAGGGGTCTGTTCCCCAGACATGTCACGGATGGGCGCTTCTGATGAAGGTTCTGGTCACCGGCGCCGCCGGCTTCATAGGCTATCACGTATCGAAGCGGCTGCTGGAGCGCGGCGATGAGGTTGTCGGCATCGACAATGTCAACAGCTATTACGATCCGCAGATCAAGGAGGCGAGGCTGGGGCTGCTCGATGAAGCGAGCCGCAAGACCAATGCGGGCTATCATTTCATCCGCGGCAATCTCGCCGACAAAAGCGTGGTCGACGATTGCTTTGCCGACCACGCATTCGACCGGGTGATCCATCTCGCCGCCCAGGCCGGGGTTCGCTACAGCTTGGAAAACCCGCATGCCTATGTCGAAAGCAACATCATCGCCTACGCCAACATGCTGGAAGCCTGCCGCTACAGCGCCGTTGCGCACCTGACCTATGCCAGCACCTCGAGCGTCTACGGCGCCAATACCGACATGCCATTTTCCGAGCACCGGCCGGCCGACCATCCGCTGCAGTTCTACGCGGCGACCAAGCGCGCCAACGAACTGATGGCACACAGCTACAGCCATTTGTTCAGGCTGCCGACGACCGGGCTTCGCTTCTTTACCGTGTATGGCCCCTGGGGGCGCCCGGACATGGCGCTGTTCCTGTTCACCAAGAACATCCTTGCCGGCGAGCCGATCAAGCTGTTCAACAACGGCAACCACACGCGCGACTTCACCTATGTCGATGACATCGCCGAAGGCGTCGTGCGGGCCAGCGACAGCCCGGCCACGGCCAACACCGCCTGGGAGTCCAGCCATCCGGATTCGGCCACGAGCAGCGCCCCCTGGCGCATCTTCAACATCGGTAACAACAGCCCCGTGAAGCTGACCGCTTATGTCGAGGCGCTGGAAAACGCGTTGGGCAGGAAAGCCATCGTCGAACTGCTGCCGCTGCAGCCCGGTGACGTGCCCGACACCTTTGCCGACACGTCGGCGCTGGAGCAGGCGGTGGGCTATCGTCCGACGACGACGGTGACCGAGGGCGTCGGGCGATTTGTCGAGTGGTACCTGGCGTATTTTGGACGGGGATAGGCCTGGTCTTGGCGGTTCCCGGCGGATCCGCGCTGCGTTCCATGACCGCGCAACCAGGGGAGAGGGGATCGATACGGCTCGCAAACAGGCAGATTGCAATCCATTGCGGTCCCAGGCGCTGTTGAGCGTTTGCATCCCCACGTTCAATCGGCGGGATCGCGTTGCTGCGCTGGTTCAGGAGCTACTGCGCGCGACGTGCCCAGTGCAAATATGTGTCCATGTCGACGGTTCGACCGACGGGACAAGCGAAGCGCTTGCGGAGATCGCGTCACGCGATGCCAGATTGGTGGTCACAACCGGCCCCAATGGCGGCAGAGGGGTCGCGATGTTTTCGGCAATCGCTTCCGCCACTGGCGATTATTGCATGATTTTCGATGATGACGACGATCTGTTCACCGACCGATTGCCGGAGGTTTGTGAGCGTCTCTCCCGGCAAGGTGCCGATGAGAGGATTGCGGGATTTGTGTTCTCCATGGTTCTCGAGGGACCAGATGCAGCAGCAAAGCGGTTCCCGTCCGAGCGCACAAACCTGATCAGGATGCGAGCCGACGAAGGTGTAGTCGGCGACAGGAAAGAGGTCATCAGAACTGCCTTGTTGAAACAGGTTGCCGTGCCCCCTGCGGGCCGGTTCCGCCGCGTTCCAACATCTCTTCTCTGGTCCAGATTGGCGATCGAACACGATGTCATTTGTGTCAACGTCGATGTCGGGCGAAAGAGGTATTTGGCGGAGGGGATGACGGCAAGAATTCGGCATCTTCAGCGGCAAAATGCGTACCCGCTGTTGTTGCTGAACTTGAATTACATCAGGGCATTCTGGCGTGGACGATATCGCTCGGGCCGGTTCCTGAGCAAGGCGGTCCTTGCCTGCTTGCGCTTTGGTGCGTTGAGTTTTCCCTTCTTGCTCAAGAGGTCACTAGCACGGGTGATCTCATGAAGATAACCAGCCTGTGGAAATTCGTGGAGGCCGTCGTCATACGAATTGTGCCCGGCCTTTTGAACATAGTGACCTTACTATACATCGGAAGCCATCTGGAAACTGCGCAGTATGGGATTTTCAGCTCGACGATTGCGACAGTCTTATTTATCTCGACGCTCGTTTTTGGAACTGCGACCTATTCGATAATGCCGGTTTCCGCAAAAATGCATGCCGCTGCATTGGGTAGAGAGTACGTATCGTCTATTTTGGCTGCGCTGGCCATTGTGGCGTTGTTTGTGATCCTGGCTGGATCGGCTCTGGCATGGTTCGGATTTGGCAACGTCGTCGCCGCAACCATCATCGTTTCGTTCGGCTTGCACACCGCACTTCAAGAGGTCCTGAGGTCGCAGTTGCGGTTGTGGGCGTACGGTTGGTCAGCGATCGGCCAGGCTGTCGCATACCAGGCGGGAGCGGTAGTCCTGCTTGCCGGAGATGCAAAAGTAGGTTCTGCTCTTACGGCCTTTTCGCTCAGCTATTTCGCCGGAGCGCTAATTTCATTTGCCTTGCTGGGACCGATGAATCTGAGGCGGCCGCGCCTTTCCTACCTTGGCGGGTCTCTGGCCACAGGCTGGGCATTTGTGCTGAGCAATCTGGCCGAGAGCGGCGTGTTCGTCGGCATTCGATACATCATCTTGTTGTTTGGCTCTCAGGCTCTTCTCGGCGTCTTCTCGTTCTGTGTCGATCTCTCGCAACGCTCCGTCGGCTTCTTTATGAATGCGGCCAGTTTCGTGTTCGTGCCGCGGGCGTTTCTCAATGCCGCAAATGGAGAGGTCAGGGCGTTTCGGCGCGGATTGTTCGAGGGCGCGACCATTGCGCTGATTTTTGCTGTCGCGTCTGCCGTGGGAATAATCGGCCTGTTTTTTTCCGGCTATGCGTCCGGATGGCTGGGAAGGTCATTCCACCCAGCGGTCTTTGCGATCGTTTCCTGCGCTGTCCTGGTAAACAGGACGAAAAAGGTGGTCATCGATCCGTTTGCGCTCCGCTCGAACAACGCAAGGACGCTGACCTATTCCTACGCGGCAGGAGCATTGGCTTGCTGCTGTTTGGCGGCATTGAGTCTGTGGTGGCGGCTGCCGCTTGGCAGCGAAATGGCATTCCTGTCCGGCTATGCCATAGCCGCGGCTTGTTCGTTTTTCTCGTTAAGGGGTGTGATTGCGGACAATGGGCCTGATGCAACGCAGCGAACCCTTTTTTATGGCCGGTCGGATGCCGGAAATGAATGAGAAGAAGGCATTCTATGACGAGAAGAACGTCCGGATCGTCCATGTCGGCACGATAGCCGACGACGACTATTGGGATTCCCACTGGGCCGAAGGGACTGTTTCGAGGCCGGATCGCTTTGTCGTCGAAACGACCAAACGATATCTGTCAGGATCGGCCAAGGTTCTGGACGCCGGATGTGGCCTGGCCAACACGGTCTACGGCCTGCATCAGGCGGGCTTTTCCGCATATGGTATCGACTTTGCGAGAAAGACCGTGGGGATGGTGAATCGCGCCGCGCCGCATTTACAAGTGACGGTTGGGGACGTTCGGGCAACAGGTTTCGCGGACGAATTCTTCGATGGAGTGTGGTCTCTCGGCGTGATCGAGCACTTCTTCGACGGGTACCGCGAGATCGTACTGGAGATGCGCCGCATCATCCGGCCGGGAGGAATTGCCTTCGTGACGGTGCCGAGCATTTCTCCTCTCAGGAGATTGAAGGCCAGCATAGGTCTCTACCCCAGTTTTTCAGGTGAGCGGGCCGGATTTTACCAGTTCATCCTGGAGCCATCCTCGATTGTTTCCGGGTTCGAGCAGCACGGCTTCAAGCTTCTGGACACACGACCAAGGGGTGGCTTCAAGGGGTTGAAGGACGAGACGTTTTTCAAAAAGCCGATGCAGGCTTGGTACGACAGCAGGAACAGCATCCTGAGAGGTTTGCGGGCTGCTGCCGATCGGTTGCTCGGCCCGTTTTCGCATCATACGCGGCTCTATGTGTTCCACAGGATATAGCGCGGATGTCTGCTCCGAGTGGACACAGTTCGGCGAACGAAATTGATGGTGAGGCAGTGTCGATGTTGCGAAAGTTTATTCGCGCGAACGTAGCCGTTTCCGAGTTCCTGGACAGCGTTCTACCCTTGCGCCTTCGTATCGACGGCAACCGAACGTTTGCGACGGAGATAGGACCTGCCTGGCTTGCCTCCGATGCGCTGGTTTATGACCTCGGCGGGGGTGCAAGGCCGTTCGTCGGCCTATCCGAGAAGCGGCGCCTGAGGCTTTTTGTCATTGGGGTCGATCTGGACGCACAGGAATTGTCGAAAGCGCCGCGCGGAATATACGACGAGGAGATTGAAGCGGACCTTACCTCGTTTGAGGGGAGGGGTGATGGCGACGTCGTGATTTGTCAGGCGACGCTCGAACACGTCCGCGACAGTGAGGGTGCCTTGCGTGGCATTGCCAGTTGCGCGAAGCCGGGAGGCGTGGTCGCCATTTTCTCGCCCTCGCGCAACGCTGTTTTCGCAAGGTTAAATCGGGTCCTGCCAGAGGGCATGAAGCGACAGTTGCTTTTTGCGATCTTTCCCGAAAAGGGCAAGGGTCATGACGGGTTTCCGGCTTTTTACGACAAGTGCCTGCCCAGTGAGGTCGAAACAATCGCAAAACGGAACGGCCTGGAGCTCATCGAGCGTCGTCTGTTCTGGAAGAGCTCCTATTTCTATTTTTTCGTGCCGGCCTTTCTCGCCTGGCGCATCTGGTTAGGCGTTTCGGCGCTGTTTCTCGGCAAGGATGCTGCCGAAACCTACGCCTATGTCTTTCGGCGAAAACAGTGAATCCCTGCAGCTCATGAAAAGGAAGCTCGCGCTGGTCGCCATTCCGCTCGACATCAGAGGTGGAGCTGAAACCATCCTGAAACTGGTTGCGCAGGCACTTGCGCGCCGTCCCGACTGGGACGTCGAAATCGGCTTTCTGGGTAGCCAGGCGGCGGGGGATGCCGTTGGGCCACTCCAGGATGAAATTCGGCGCAGTTACGGCTTCGGCGGCGGCAAAGCGATGAGCGAGCTTTTGCTTGCCCCGCGGCTGATCCGGCATCGGTACGATTTGGTATTCTCAAGCCACACGCGGGTGAATTCGTTCCTGGCCGCCGCCCGAAGTATCGGGGTTCTTCGAAGCCGCAGGCTGGTCGCTCGCGAATCCACGGTACTTCTGGATCGCTTCAATGGCCCTCGCGCACTGACCTACAGGGCGCTCTACGCTGCCTATGGCAGCCAGGACATGGTTGTCGCGCAAACGAGCTACATGAATGAACGCCTGCGTGACGTGTTGCCTCGGCGAGCAATCGATAAACTGTGTACGTTGCCCAATCCGGTTGACGAAGATCTCATCGTCAAAATGTCCACCGAAATGTTGGCGGAGGACGACGCGAAGATGATTTCCCGTCGTCCGCAGATAGTCTGGTGCGGCCGGCTGATCGAAGTAAAGCGGCCAACGATCGCGATTGACGTGCTCGCCGAGGTCAGGCGAAGAACCGGCGAAGACTATGAGCTTAGCATGGTGGGGGCCGGACCCATGGAAGCGGAGCTAAGGGCCTACGCCGGCAGGTTCGATCTGGCCTCTCGAGTAAATCTGCTCGGCCAGAGAGATAATCCATTTCCGCTGTTTCGTGCATCGCGCGCCGGCCTGCTCACGTCGGCGATCGAAGGATTTCCAAACGTCCTTCTGGAAATGATGGCTTGCCGGATTCCCGGCATCGTCACCACGCCCTGTGCGGGAGATCTGGACATGCTGTCCGGCCTGGAGATTTCAGCCGGATTTGGCGCGTTGGAAATCGCGGACGCACTGTTGAAGGTCATTCACGCCGGCGATCGGTCGGCCTTGTATGGAGAGACCCTGTCGGAAAGGTCGCCTGGGCGATTTGCGGACGTGCTGTTAGGAGCGCCTTCGCCATGCCCGGGCGGGAGCCAATGATGCCGGCTGCTCGCAGCAAGATAATTGTCTCGACAAACACGTCCTGGAACGTCGTCAATTTCCGCAAGGGGCTGATCGAGGCATTGCAGAGCCATGGCTATGACGTTGTCATCGTGGCGCCGAGAGACGAATACACTTCGCTGATATCGGCCATGGGCTGCCGCTATGTCGAACTCGAAATGGACAATTCCGGCATGTCGCCTTTGCGGGACATGGCACTTCTGTGGCGCTTCTGGCGTCTCTTGCGGCATGAGAGGCCGTTGGCGTTTGTCGGGTTTACGATCAAGCCCAACGTGTTCGGCTCCATCGCCGCCAATCTGAACGGCGTTCCGGTCATAAATAACATTTCCGGACTGGGGACAGCATTCGTCCGCGGTGGGCTCCTGCTCAGAATTGCCAAGGCCTTGTATCGGGTGGCGCTGGCCCGTTCCAAAATGGTTTTCTTTCAGAATGACGATGACAGGACGCTGTTCGTCATTGGGAATTTGGTTCGCAAGGAGCAGACCGGGCTTTTGCCTGGCTCCGGCATCGACCTCGTGCGTTTTACTCCGTCGTCCGAAGCGCGCACCAACCCTGGAGCGATTGTGTTTCTTCTGGTGGCCCGGCTTCTCTGGGACAAGGGTGTCGGCGAGTTTATCGAGGCGGCCCGTCTGGTTCGCCAGAAGATGCCCGGTGTGCGTTTCCAACTGCTCGGCTTTCTCGATGTCGAGAACCGGACCGCCGTCAGTCGGCAGCATGTCGAGCAATGGGTCGGTGAGGGATTGATCGAATATCTCGGCACCACCGATGATGTGCGGCCTTTCCTGCGTGCCGCCGATTGTGTCGTCTTGCCTTCCTACAGGGAGGGAACGCCGCGTTCGCTGCTCGAGGCGGCCGCGATGGGCAAGCCGCTGATCACCACCGACGTGCCCGGGTGCAGGGAGGTGGTGGACCACGCCATCAACGGCTTCCTGTGCAAGGCGAGGGACACTGATGATCTGGCAAGCAAGATGATCGAGTTTGCAATGATGGATGATGCCTCCAGGAGCCGGATGGGAGTGGAGGGCAGAAACAAGGTCGAGCGGCAATTTTCGGAAACTATCGTCATCGCGAAGTATATGCAGCAGATAGAAAAGCTGGATGGCCTCGCGGCGAAAGAATGAAAGGGCTTGACGGCCAAGGGGGAAGACCTGGCTGCCATATTTACGCAGGGCCGAATTCTCTGCGGCGAGTCGATTCAAGCCGGTCCAATGTGCAAGTCTTGCTGAACCGCCACGGACTGGATGCTCTTGCGGCGAAGTGAATGGATCTGCCCTGGCCCCGGCCAACGAGTTTCCTGCATTAGGGTATTTGTGGTCTTCTGCTGGGTAACGTCGGTTTCTGAGATTTTTGGTCGAAACTGTTCATTCGATATGGCTAAAGTACTGTGCTATGACAGTTACGAATCGGCCTAAATTGCCGCCAACGCGAAATGTGTTGGAATTGTGATCGAAAAACTGCTACGTGCTGATCTGCTATCTTTGAATTGGTGCGTCGAAGGTGATGCAGAGGGGATCAAAGACAGATGAATCTGTGAGCAAAACGGCGCCTGCCGTATTTGTTGCGTCGATCGAGTTCGGCGGCTGCAGCCTGAATGTGCCGGCCAATTCGAGTCTCGATATTTTCCGCCTCGACGACAACATTTGCCTCAAGCTTGTTGGTTCCGAACAGACGGCCGCAATTCAGCCGTCCGGTGGCGGCGGTGGGGGTTGACCTACTGGAAGCGATTTTGCCTGCGCGCTTCTGACAGTTCGCGGCGACGCAGTACGACGTCAGCGGCGTCAGCCTCTGACGGAGATTGACGGGGGAGCCGGTGTGATTCATTCCAAGAGGGTGAGTTGCAGGTTTGGGTGGGGTAGAAATGGGGATTCGTCGTAGGTTCGGGGCTGTTTTCGTTTTTGTTGTATTCGCCGCAGAGGGCATTCTGTTTGCAACGCCCGATGCTTTCGCTCAGGAGACCTGTTCCTGTCTTGCGACCGTGCCGGCGTCCGCCGGTGCGGTAGGTCGCCTTACGCAGGTCCATGGTAACGTTCAAATGTCCCAGGCCGGCGGCTATGCTGGCGTGGGTCCCGAAGCACCAGTGTATTCGGGCGCGCGCATCATGACCGGGGCAGAGGCGTCCGCTTTGCTTGCGGTGGGTGCCAACTGCGCATTCGATATTCCTGGCAACACCACGATCAAGGTCGATCCTGTCGAAGGTGGCATGTGCGTTTCGCTCGATACGCCAGTTGCGACGGTTGTGCCTGCCAGCTCGAAGCCTGTCATGCTGCCAGCTCTCTTGGGCGCCGCCGCGGTTGGTGGCGCCGCCGCTCTTATTACCGGGCTGCAGGACGACGATGACGCTGTCAGCCGATAGCCGAGGTCCGACACCCGCTGTTTTGCGTAATTTTGTCGAATGCGTCATTCGCCGTCATGCGGGTAGCGCATTTGTGTTTTGTCGAGGCGACGCTTCTGGCGGTCAACCGTCCGGACGCGATATTGCAGGATCGGGCGCTCGTGCCCATTGGAAAGCGGAATGCGAAAAGGTCGGGTGCCAGCAGCGTAGGCCGTTTCGGCGGATTTGGCCGGCTGTTCAAGAGCGGGACCCACTGATCGGCATCTTCGATTTTGCAAGGCGTAATGCAGGCACCGTGACAGCGCTGCTCGCATCGCTGGCGATATCTGCTTGCACCAGCACCCCGTCGACATCGACGTCGTCCACAAATCCTGTCAGCGCCCTTCAGCCGGCGGCGTCCTCCAGGGCTCTTTCAGGCGGCGGCACACTGCAGGTGGTGAAGGACCTGCCGCCGCCGCAGAATACGCAGAATGGCCGCGAGCAACCCCTCTCTGCCAATGATGTGCTGGAGGTTAGCGTGTTCCAGGTCGACAATTTGAACAGGACTGTTCAGGTCGACGCAGGCGGGCAGATTTCGCTTCCGCTAATCGGAACGATGACTGCGGCCGGCAGGACCGTGCGTCAACTCGAGAAGGAAATCGAGACTGGCTACGGTGAAAAATACCTGCAAGCGCCTGACGTGACGATTTTCGTCAAGGAATCGATTGGCCGGCGCATCACGGTCGATGGCGAAGTCAACAAGGCCGGTATCTATCCTGTGTCCAGCGGTGCTTCTTTGCTGGACGCGATCGCCCTTGCCGGAGGCTTCAATCCGGTCGGTGATGCCGGCAAGGTCTTCGTCTATCGGAATATCGGCCAAAACAAGCTCGTGGCAAACTACAATGTCGAGGAAATCCGGGCCGGCAAAAATCGCAACCCACGCATTTATGGCGGCGATGTGATCGTCGTGTTTGCTTCCAAGTCGAAAATCGCGATGAACAATTTGAAGGATGCCCTGGGTCTCGCGTCCAGCGCGGCCCGCATTGCGGTCATTCCTTAGGACAGGGCACGACGAACAACCCCAGGGTCACCTCGCACATGCTCGATCGTAACAGGCAGTCCCAACTTGCCGGATCCCGACAGGCCCTGTCCGCGGATCTCCCCTATGACGTGCCGCAAAACGACGGTCCTTATGATCGTGACCATGCCGGTCGGGACGATGGGTTCAACCCGCTCAAACTGTTGTTCTACATTGTCCAGTATCGTTGGTTGATCGTCATGATGGTCGCTGCCGGACTTGTCGCCGGCGTCATCGTGACAATGATGCAGACACCAAAATATCAGGCAACGACGCAGCTCGAAGTGCTGGTCCCCTCGGCGAAGGTCTTTCAGGACATCGAAGTTGTTTCCGAAAACAGCGACGTCAGGGCCTTCCTGACCGCCCGTGAAAAGCTGAAGAGCCGCGCGCTGGCTCAGCGCGTGGCCTTCCAGCTAGGGCTTGGCGAAAAGCCGGACTTCCTGTTTCCGACGCCGAGCTTTTCGCTGAGCAACATTGTCTACCGGGCGTTCGGACTTTCGAAGTCGCCTTCCATCGAGGAGAAAACGCCCGAGGAGCGCGAGGCAATTGCCATCAAGCGAATCCTGGACGACCTGACGGTCAATCTGGTCACCAATACAAGCCTGCTGTCGATCACCTTTGTCGATCAGAAGCCGAAATATGCAAGCGACGTAGCCAATCAGGTCGCACAGAGTTTTATCGATCAGCGACTGGACCAGACCAGCGAGACCTCTGATCTGGCAAGGCAATTCATCCAGGAACAGGTTCTGCAGGTGAAGCAAAAGCTGCAAAAATCCGAGGAGGAATTGGTCACCTACGCAAAAGACGCCGGCATCACGGTCACTGGCGACGACAAATCGCTGATCGACTCTAACATCGAAGCCCTGAACACCGCGCAAGCCATGGCGATCCAGGAGCGCCTGGATGCGGGGCGGGTCGTGAGTCAGATAGAAAAGGGGCGCGGATCAAGCCTCGGCCCGGTTCTGGAAAGCGAAGGTCTGCAGAAGCTCAGCGAAAAGCTGGCGGATCTGTCCAGCCAGTATCAGCAGAAACTGGGCATCCTGAAGCCTGGTTATCCGGAAATGCAGCAATTGCAATCGCAGATCAAGGAACTGCAGCGGCTCTATGACAATGGCGTTCTTGCGATAACGGATTCGTTGCGACTGAAATACCAGGAAGCGCAAGGCAAGGAGGCCGACCTAAAATCCAAACTCGCGGAAATGGAGAGACAGCAGGCCGTCTTCAACGACAAAAATATCAAATACACGATCCTGAAGCGTGAGGTCGATTCCAATCGGTCGCAGTACGACAGCCTTATCACCAAGCTGAATGAAGTTGGGGTTAGCTCGGAACTCAAGACGCAAAGCGCCGCGATCGTCGACTTCGCTTCGCTGCCCGTAGCCCCCTATTCTCCACGCCTGAGCATCAATCTTGCAATCGCGCTGGCGCTTTTCATGGCTTTGACTGCATCGATCATCTACATCATCGAGCTCTTGAACAACACCTTCACCAATCCGGAGCAGGTCGAGAAAGAGCTGGGACTGGCGATGCTCGGCATCCTGCCGCTTGTCGACGACCGCGAACTCATAGCCAGCATCGCCGATCAAAAATCCGGGCTCTCAGAGGCCTATCGTTCGTTGCGAACATCGCTGCAGTTCTCCGGTGCGGAGGGTGCGCCGCGATCGCTGCTGGTGACCAGTTCGGAACCTTCGGAAGGCAAGTCGACCACCTCGTTCAAGCTCGGCCAGGATTTCGCGGCGCTCGGCGCAAGGGTTCTGCTGGTCGATGGCGATCTTCGCAAACCGAACCTGCATCGGCTGTTCGGTCTCGACAACGCGATCGGGTTGAGCAACCTTCTGACGAATACCGTTCGCAAGGATGATCTGGCGGGCATTTTCAGGACGACGAAATACCCTAACGTGACTGTACTGACGTCCGGGACCATTCCGCCGAACCCGGCCGACCTGCTCTCTTCGCAGAAGATGGCGCTGATCTTGACCAATCTCGGCAAACGCTTCGATCTGGTCATCATCGATGCTCCACCGGTCGTCGGCCTTTCCGACGGCCCAATCCTCAGCCGGCTGGCGGAGGGCACGTTGATGGTCGTTTCCACCAACCAGGTGACGCGCAAATCAGCCAAGACGGCGCTCAGGCGTCTGCGGGCGGCCGGTGCGAATGTGATCGGAGGGGCGATGTCGAAGTTTGCAGTGAACAAGTTCGACTACAACTATGCCTACAAATATATGAACTACCAGTACTACGACTACGGCGCGAGCACCCCGAAAATCGAAGGCAAAGTCGATGATGGAGCAGGCCAGCCCGCTCACGCGAAATCTCCTGCGGTCAGGCGTTTGGTTCGTCGCCTCCGTTCTAGTGTTGGCCGCTTCGTCGATCGGGCTAAGTCGGCTCCTTGAGGCCGGACCGCCAGCTGTCTCGCTTGCGATCGATCCGCTGAACATAAACGCGTTGATAGGTGACATCACAGGTGACCTGAACGAAACAGGCATTGGTCCTGATCTGGACGTTTTGGCTGCCGAGGCGAGGGGTGCGCTTCGCTTCAATGTCGCGGATGCCCGGCTCTACAGCCTATTAGGCGAGATCAAGTACCGGCAAGGCGAGAAGGACGAAGCCTTTGAATTCTTCGACCAGGCTCGAAAACTGTCCAAGACGGAAATCCATGCACTTCAGAGATCGATCGACCGTTCGATCGAGGTAGGTGATCTGTCACGCGCGGTCGCTGAGATCGACACATTGCTACGTCGGTGGCCGGACCGCTTTCCAATCATCGCGGCGGGCATGCCGGCGATTCTTTCAAATCCGGACGGATACCGGGCTGTCCTGGCAGCCATAAAGATAAAGGCTCCGTGGAGGTCCAATCTTTTTTCTGCCCTTGGTCAGGATCCGCGAGGCCTGCGCGCGGCGAGTCAACTGTTGCTCGACCTCACCGGATCGAGTTCACCACCGACTACGAAGGAACTGTCTGCGGTGATCAACGGCTACATCAGGCAAAAGGACTATGAGCCAGCCTATCGGCTGTTCCTTTTCAGCCTGTCCGATCAGGAGCGGACGCTGGGTGGCTATATTTTCAACGGCGGCTTTGAACCCGTCCGCAGCGGCAAGCCCTTCGATTGGCAGGTTCACGATCGCTCCGGTCTGGAAATTACCTTTGCCGGGTCGCGTGATGTCGGCGAAAGCGACAGCGGAGCGATCGTTCGATTTTTGAACACGCCGGTGAAGAACGCGGGGCTCCAGCAATATGTCGAATTGCCTCCCGGCTCCTACAGGATTTCCCTGACTGCCTCCGGGAGAAACCTGAAGTTGCCAAAGGGGCTGTTCTGGTCCATCCGCTGCGCAGATCCGGCAAGCGAAATAGCCCGGTTCAACATTCCGGCAGGCACATTCAACTGGCAGCATCTGAGCCTTGATTTTGCGATCGGAACGAGCGCGTGTCCGATGCAATTGTTGCGGCTGGAAACAGCAGCCATCGCCGAGAGCTGGCGATTTCGATACGTCGGCACGTTGGTCATGCACAAGCTGAGCATCGAAAGAGTTTCATTGTGAGAGCGCGCCCAAGCCGGTCCACGGAATGGGAAAAGTATCTGCTTGGGTCGGTTCTTTTCCTGTCGATGCTGATTGGCGGCGGCACGGCGAGTGGCCTCTACACCGAAACGCTGATCGAAATTGCAGCGATCGTCTCGGCCGCGGCCGTCTTTTCAAGGCCATCGGGGCAGCGCATCCCTCGTCCGGTCTTGTGGCTGCTTGCCCTGACCCTTGTCGTGTTCTGCTTTCAGATCGTGCCGCTGCCTGCGGCCCTGTTGAGCGGATTGCGGCCGGAGCTGCTGCTCGCCACTCCGTGGCTCGCCGGCGAAACCCGGCTGCGCTTCGTCAGTGTTGGCGTCGGGCGCACGATCGAGTGCTTTCTGTATTTTTCGGCGGGGGCAGCATTCTTTCTGAGCGTTATCCGCTTGCGTACGGATCAGGTCTACGGCCTTCTGCCGTTCTTTTTCATGGGTGTCATCTGTAACGGATTGGCTGCCGCGATCCAGTATTCACTCTCCGATACGGTTGCCATAGAAGGGTTGTTGCCGTTCACGATCAATGCGGGACTGTTTGCCAACCAGAATCATTTTTCGGCGTTGCTGTTCGTTTCCATCCCTTTCGTTGTCTACCACGGCCTGTTCCGCGGGCACCTTCTGTCTGGATCGCTCGGATTGATAGTGCTGTTGCTGCTGCTTCTGGCCGCCGGTTCGCGCGCCGGGATCCTGATAGGGCTGGCGATCACCATAATATCGGTTGTCTTTCTGTCCGCTCGCTCCAGGGTAGGTGGGTATGGCGTCCTTGCGATCTTCATCGGCCTTTCGCTCTACACGATAGGCGCGTGGACGAAGATCGATGCGGAGGTGGTTGATCCGGAATTTGGACGAGCCGAATTCGCCCGCACCACGATTGCGGGAATTGAAGAGAATTGGGCGACAGGTGTGGGTTTCGGCAGCTTTCAGAAGGTGTACCAGATTTACGAAAAGGGCGAGATGATCTTCAAGCCCTACGTCAATCACGCTCATAACGACTATCTGGAGCTGGCACTCGAGGGTGGCGCGCCCGTCGTTCTTCTGATCGCGGTTTACCTGATATTGCTTTTCGCGTCGTCTGTTGGGGTTCGGCGGGAGCCGCTGCAGAAAGCCGCGTTCCTCTCGGTGTCGTTTCTTCTCGTTCATTCGCTGGTTGATTATCCCTTGCGCACAGCGGCGCTTGCGATGATTTTTGCCTACATGAATGGCATCATCTTTCACAAAGGCTTTCCTGTGCGGTTGAGCCAAAGGGGCGGGTCGACCGAGACCCATGATGACGATTTGCGTGTTCCCGCCAGGCCGTTGACGCCTGCGAGATGAGAGTAGGTGGACTTGCCGGGAGCGGCGCCGGACGCGGTCCGGTCGTTTGTCGATTGCCGAGATTGACAAGCCATTGCGTGGAACCTAAGCACAAGCAGCAAGGCCAGGGGGCTTTGGCATGTCAAGGAGAGCTTCTTGAAAGGAATTATCCTTGCCGGGGGCAGTGGAACGCGCCTTTATCCGCTAACATTAGCAATCTCTAAGCAGATTCTGCCGATATACGACAAGCCGATGATCTATTATCCGCTGAGCGTTTTGATGCTCGCGGGTATCCGAGAGATTCTGGTCATTTCAACACCGCGTGACCTGCCGGTCTTTCGCGATCTGCTTGGCGATGGATCGGAGTTCGGGCTCGATCTGTCCTATGCCGAGCAACCGCAACCCAACGGTCTGGCGGAAGCCTTCATCATCGGCCGGGATTTCATCGGCAAGGACAGCGTGTCGATGATCCTCGGCGACAACATCTATTTCGGCGATGGGCTGTCGCAGCTTTGTCGCGCCGCGGCCTCGCGCGAAAAGGGTGCTTCGGTGTTCGCCTATCATGTCGAGGATCCCCAGCGTTATGGTGTCGTATCCTTCGACAAGGCCACCGGGACGGCGCTGACGATCGAAGAAAAGCCGCAGAATCCGAAATCCAACTGGGCCGTCACCGGTCTCTATTTCTACGACAATGACGTCGTCGACATCGCCCCCTCCATCCGGCCCTCGGCGCGTGGCGAGCTCGAGATCACGGCGGTCAACAACGTCTATCTCGAGCGTGGCCAGTTGCATGTGCACCGGCTGGGGCGCGGCTACGCCTGGCTCGACACCGGTACGCAAGACAGCCTGCACGAAGCGTCTTCCTTCGTGCGCACCATCGAGCATCGCCAGGGCATCAAGGTCGCCTGTCCGGAAGAGATTGCCCTTGAACAGGATTGGCTGACCGCGGACCAGGTTCTGCGTCGCGCCGACCGCCTGGGCAAGAACGAATATGCCGCCTATCTGCGCCGGCGTGTCGTCGAGCTCTCGGAGGGTTAGATGCTGGAAGTCAGGTCCCTCGGCATCGATGGCGTGCTGGAAATCGTGCCGAAGCGGCACGGCGACGCGCGCGGGTTCTTCGTCGAAACCTACAATGCCGAACGCTTTGCGCAGGCTGGGATAGATCTGCTTTTCGTGCAGGACAATCATTCCTATTCGGCAGCCGCAGGTGTCCTGCGCGGGCTTCACTACCAACTCGCGCCGCGGGCGCAGGACAAGCTGCTGCGCGTCATCCGCGGCAGTATTCTCGACGTTGCGGTGGACATTCGCCGCGGCTCGAAAACCTTTGGAAAATGGGTCGCGCTCGAAGTGTCGGCCGAAAAGGGTAACCAGATTCTGGTGCCGAAAGGCTTTGCGCACGGCTTCGTGACGCTCGTGCCCGACACCGAGGTCCTGTATAAGGTTACCGACACCTATTCGCAGGCGCACGACCGGTCGATTCGTTTCGACGATCCCGCCATCGGCATCGAATGGCCGTCATTGTCCGGCGGGTTCCAGCTTTCGGACAAGGACCTGAAGGCGCCGTTATTGGCCGCCGCCGAGGTGTTTGCCTGATGATTGCCAAAGGATGAGGACAGTGGCATGAATTTTCTGGTGACAGGCGGTGCTGGCTTCATAGGCTCGGCAGTATGCCGGCATCTGTGCGCCAACCCGGCCTACCGCGTGACCAATCTCGACAAGCTCACCTATGCGGGCAATTTGGCCTCGCTGCGGCCGATCGAGAACGCGCACAATTACCGCTTCGCGCAGGCCGATATCTGTGACGAGAAAGCGGTGCTCGACATCCTCCGCCGGGACGATATCGACATCGTCATGAACCTCGCCGCCGAGAGCCATGTCGACCGCTCGATCGACGGGCCGGGCACGTTCATCGAAACCAACATCGTCGGCACCTACAAGATCCTCAATTCCGCGCTGGAATACTGGCGCGGCCTGCCTGAGGACAGAAAGAGCCGCTTCCGTTTCCATCATGTCTCGACCGACGAGGTGTTCGGCGATCTGCCTTTCGATGGCGGCATGTTCGTCGAGGAAACGCCCTATGCGCCGTCCTCGCCCTATTCCGCCTCCAAGGCGGCGTCGGACCATCTGGTGCGCGCCTGGCACGAAACCTATGGATTGCCGGTCGTGCTTTCCAACTGCTCGAATAATTATGGACCCTACCACTTTCCCGAAAAGCTGATTCCGCTGGTCATTCTCAATGCGCTCGACGAAAAGCCGCTGCCGGTCTATGGCGCCGGCGCCAATGTGCGCGACTGGCTGTTCGTCGAGGATCACGCGCGCGCGCTGGAACTCGTCGCCACGAAAGGGCAGCCGGGCGAAAGCTACAATGTCGGCGGCAATTCCGAGCGGACGAACCTGGGCGTCGTCGAGACGATCTGCGATCTGCTCGACATCAGGCGTCCGCGGGCCGGTGGCAAGAGCTATCGCGACCTGATCTCCTTCGTCACCGACCGTCCCGGCCATGATCGCCGCTACGCCATCGACGCATCGAAGATCGGCCGTGATCTCGGCTGGGCGCCCAACGAGAACTTCGACAGCGGGTTGGCCAGAACCGTGGACTGGTTCCTCGACAACAAATGGTGGTGGGGGCCGATCCGCGAAAAGCACTATGCCGGTGAAAGACTGGGCGAAGCGCGCAAGGGGGCCGCGTGAGGCTCGTTGTTACAGGACGCGAGGGCCAGGTCGCGGCAAGCCTCCTGGAGGCCGGCCAGCGACGCGCCGGCGTGGAGGTCGTTGCCATTGGCCGCCCGGAACTCGATTTGGCGAGACCCGACATGGTGAGCGAAGCCATTGCGGCCGCAAAGCCCGACATCGTCGTGTCGGCCGCCGCCTACACGGCGGTGGATCAGGCCGAGGATGAGCCCGACCTGGCATTCGCGGTGAACGCCGTCGGCGCCGGCAAGGTGGCGGAAGCCGCAAGGCGGCTGGGCGTTCCCGTCGTCCATCTTTCGACCGACTATGTCTTCGACGGTTCGAAGGACAGCGCGTACGTCGAGACCGACGCAACCGCACCGGCCAGCGTCTACGGCGCCTCCAAGCTAGCCGGCGAGCAGGCGGTGGCGGCAGCCAATCCGCATCATCTGATCCTGCGCACGGCATGGGTCTACAGCCCGTTCGGCAAGAATTTCGTCAAGACCATGCTGCGGCTTGCCGCCGATCGCGACGAGATCGCCGTGGTCGCCGATCAGTGGGGAAATCCCACCTCCGCACTTGATATCGCCGACGCAATCCTGCATGCGGCAGCACAGCTGCATGACGACAAGAGCTTCGGTGCGTCCGGCATTTATCACTTGGCCGGAACCGGCGAGACCAACTGGAGCGGCTTTGCCCGTCATATCCTGGACACAAGCCGCGTGTCTGGTGGTCCTTGGGCGCGGGTACGGGACATTGCAACGATGGACTACCCGACCAAGGCGCGCCGCCCCGCCAGTTCCTGGCTATCGAGCGCAAAATTCGCCTCCGCGTTCGGGTGGGATGCGCCGGACTGGCGGCAATCGACGGAAGCGGTGGTGCGGCGGCTTGTCATCGATGGGACGAAATAGGACGGAATGAATAAAGACCCTTCACCGGAAAACACGCGCGATGCGACGCCTGTTGATGAGCCGAAAGCACGCAAGGCAAAGCCGGCCAGACGCACCTGCATCATGGTGCTCGGCATGCATCGCTCGGGCACCAGCGCACTGACGAGGGTTCTCAACCTTTTGGGGGCAGCGCTCCCAAAGAATTTGATAGGCGCTGGTCTCGGAAACGAAGGGGGGCATTGGGAGCCGACATGGATCGTAGACCTCAACGAGCGGCTTTTGGCAGAAGCTGGTGGAACTTGGAACAAGGTTATCTCATCGGGGCTCGATGTTATCCCGACATCGGTTAGACAATTCTATGTAGAGGAGATTCGCAGGATTGTGGCCGCTGAGTTCGGCGATCACACAACTATTGCTATCAAGGATCCACGTATTTCTCGCCTATTGCCAATCTACAGCGAAGCGCTAGAGGGCATAGGCTTTCAACTGAAAATAGTGATTCTCGTCCGTGATCCAGATGAGGTTGCCGCTTCTCTTTTTCGTCGCGACGCAATGTCACCAGATCTAGCCTTCGAGACCTGGCTCGATCATATGCTCACAGCAGCTCATCAATCGCGTGCGTTTGTTGCGTCTGTTTTGTCATATCAAGCGCTTCTTGATGATTGGAGACAGGCAGTGGAAGCGATTGACGTCATATTGGGGACTAGCTTTATGGCGAATGCCGCATCGGCGGGAGAAGCAGTCGACAACTGGCTTCGGCGCGAGCCTGTACGACAGATGCCGCCCTATGCCGAGTCGCCGATGCGATCCTGTGCTCAACAGACTTATCGCCTCCTAGAGTCGAACAAATCAATCGATTTGGCTGATATAGATGCCGCAGGACTGGCGGCGGCAAACGCAGACTGGTTGCGGTTTTCTAGCAGGGATCCTCCAAGCACCAAAACAGAGATTGGCAAAGTTAGCGCGAGCCAAATAGCCTATTGTCAACAGACTAAATCGAGGGGACTGGACCAAATGAAGACAAAAAGCTTGGACGACATTGGCCGTTCCCGCGGCACCGACAAGGCATCAAATATCCACGATTACTTGTCCTTCTACGCCGAGAAATTTGAACCTATCCGTCACGAATCATTCGTGATGTTTGAACTTGGCGTATTCCGAGGCGCATCTGTGCGCATGTGGGCTGACTATTTTCCCAACGCCAAGATCGTCGGAGTCGACTATGATCCTGAGGCTCGGCGATATGAAGGTGAGCGTATTTCCATTCTGATCGGAAACGCAGCAGAAGAAGGGTTCCTCCGTTCCATAGTAGAGCGCCACGGACCACCGCGCATTGTCATCGATGATGCGTCGCACCGCTGGGACCACCAGATTCTTGGCCTTCAGACATTGTTTCCTTTGCTTGTTCCCGGCGGCCAATATGTCATCGAAGACATAGATACCAGCTTCGAGCAGCATCTGAAGAATGCACCTTTTCAGGGCGAATCGAACATTAGTGCCATTGACTACGTCTATAAGCTAGCGCGTTGCGTCGTCGGTGATGCTGCGCTCGGCTCTGAGCAACCCTATGATACGTTCATTGGCAATTACTATAAGAGCGTAAATTCGATTGAATTATATCGGCGCCTCGCGCTTATTAACAAGCGAGCAAATCCTCGACCATGAGTGAAATTGTTTCCCTCGGAAGCTTTGATGCTGTTGCGACTGACCCGCATAGCTATCGTCGTTATGCACCCAATCTTTTCAATTATCGCAGTGCGCACGATGATCTTCGAACATTCATTTTGAGAGTGCTTTGTGAGGACTCTGTTGACTGCCCCGAGGAAGGTGTTTGGTTGATTAGGAATTGCTTGATCGTAGACGGCAAGCATGTGCTGCTCGAATCGGGGAAGTTCGTAGAGACCAGCATAGTCGACCGCCCGTTGGAGGACATAAAACTTCTGCTCCGGCAATCCACCTCTTCAACCCGCGCTGTCAATTTGCGGGACCAAGCGCAAAATGACGATCCTATTGTCGTCTTTATGAAATCAGGCGCGGCAAACTATGGCCACGTTTTGATTGAGATGCTCCCTCGTTTGCTCAACGCTAAGAGGATAGGGCTATCTCGGTTTAATATTATTCTCCCGCAAGAGGCATTGTGGGCCAAATCACTCATTGATTTTGCTTGCAGCGCGTTGGACATCCAACTCAAGTACATCGAAGTTGATACTTCGTCAGCACATGCTGATGAAGTGGTGTTGCTGTCGCCGGTTTCGAAACACAATCGACGGAAATCGCAGACAGTCGTCGATATGACCGCGTTGCTGCTTGAGGGTGTTGATGCTCCGAAAAAGGCACGGAAACTAGCAGTTTGGCGCAAGCCAGATGAGAAACGCTCTATTGTTGGTGACGCCTATCTGCTTTCAGCCCTTCGGGATGCCTCCTACGACGTGGTCTATCCGGGTGAGATGTCATTCGTCGAACAGATGCAGGCATTTAGAGAGGCCACGCACATCGTCGCCCCGTTGGGAGCAGGTCTGACCAATCTCGTTTTCGCTGGCCCGCATTGCGACGTGTTCATGATAGATCCTGGCACTTATGACTTTTTCTTCTGGGATCTATCCTGCCTCAGAGAGCAGCATTTTAGCTGGTACTTTAATAAGGAAATTGATTTCTTCAAGGTCGATAGCCTCACACGCCAGGTTGACTTAGATGCAAATGCGGTTATCTCCGCGTTAAAGCTTTCACATTTCATCTAGGTTTCAAATGAACTCTCGTCTGGAATACAATATTGATGCGCTCGAATTCAGCAATGGTCGCTGGCGGCTTTGGGGTTGGGTGTTTGCCCCAGACGCGGAAATCAGGAACATTGAACTGAGGGTCATGTTTGGCTCCGTTCTTTTCGTGCGTCCATTGACCGTTGGCGGTCATCGCCCTGATGTTGCTGGGTCTTTCGCCGAAAGTCGAAACGCGATGTATTCTGGTTTCTTTGGATTCGGCACTGCGCCGGCGGGTGGGCAAGCACCCTCAACCGTGGAACTCGCAATAAACTTCAAGAATGCCTTAGAGATTGTCATCGACGTCTCGCGTTTTGCAAAATTGAATCAGTCGTCAATGTCCCGCCTGCTTGAGAAGGCTAAAGTCGCAGGGCGGCTGGCTCGCTCAGGTCAGTATCATACGCTGGTTCACAAACTCACCGCTGCATGGAACGATCATAGGCGGCGGATACCGCCGGCTTCGCGAGATGATGCATTGCACGTTGCAATGGCTGAGCCTGGCCTTGTGCTACTATTCGATCACTCGATGGGCGGTGGCGCTAATGCGTTTTCATCTGGTCTTGAGCGCGGCTTGCTGGAGGCGGGAAAGACGGTCGCGCGGGTGCGCTACTCAATCAACGATCTGATGTTTCATTTGGAAGTATTTCGTAACAAAGGCCTAGTCGCCGCTCGTTCATTACGCTCGACTGATGATCTCGCGGCGCTACTTCAAATCGCCCAGTTAGAGGAAGTCCATGTCAATAGCACGGTATCGTTCCCATCCAACGCCGATGTTGTATCGATGCTGCTTTCTGCCTTGCAGCTAAGTAAACAGTCAATTTTCTATTTCCATGATTTCTACAGCGTATGTCCATCATTTAATTTGCTAGATCAAGACAGGAAGTTCTGTGGAGTACCTGGTCCATCACATTGTAATGCGGTGTGTATACCTAACAATCGTGACCCATTCATGCTCTCACAGGCGCCGCAGAAAATTGAAGAATGGCGGAGCCAATGGAAGCCGCTGTTCGAGAGCGTCGGGAGTATCCGATTTTTTTCGCAATCTTCACTACAGCTGTTTCGGAAGGCGTTTCCGGATATTGCGAATGACAAATGCTATGTCGAACCCCACGCTGCGCCTGACTCGCGTTTGTTTGACAAGTCCTCGTTTGCTCCGTCGCCAAGTCTCGGTATCGCGGTAGTCGGGACGATCAACTATGCTAAGGGCGCTGATGTGGTGGCGGAACTATGCCGGTACATTGCTCGTGAGCGGCTCGATATGTCGCTGGTCATCATCGGTACGATCGATCGGGAACTCGATTATCCGTTCGTCACTATCACTGGCCCATACGTTCCCAGCGCGCTGCCACGATTGATGCAACGACATGGCGTCGCCGTTGCATTGTTCGCATCAGTCTGGCCTGAAACATATTCTTTCGTTGTCGCCGAACTCCAGGCAATGGGCGTGCCTATTGTCGCCTTCGATCTCGGCGCTCCTGCTGAGCGTCTGCAGGGCGAGGCCAGCGCCAAGCTGCTGCCATTGGGGGCCGGTCCAGCAGACCTTGTCGCCGCGCTGCAAGCCGCCGCGGTGGTAGAGCGGCCACAGACGATCCCCGCTGCCGTCAAACAGCGAAACCGTGTCTGCGCTTTCACTTCGGCGGCAACCAATTATCTGCCGAAGGCGATGCTGCTTGGTCAATCGCTCAAAACGCACCACCCTGAAATCGATGTCTATTACGGGCTGAGCGACCGACGCAGTCCGGATGTCGACTACCGGCGAGGGGTATTCGATGACGTAATCTCCGCCGAGGATCTAAATATCCAGGCATTTTCGAGCTGGAGTTTTCGCCATACGCTCGTGGAGTTAAGTACCGCAATAAAGCCATTTGTTGCTGCTGAGTTATTCCGACGAGGGTACGAAGAAGTTTACTATTTCGATCCGGATATTGTGCTGTTCAGTCGATTGGACGACCTAATGGCGCACACTGCGGCGCACTCGGTGACGCTAACACCGCACCAGACCGCTCCGGATTCCGATTTTCAAGCGATAATCGATAATGAGATTGCTAGCCTTAAGCACGGAGTTTACAACCTCGGATATGTTGGCATCCGCAACACAGATGCGGGGAGGCGGTTCACCGATTGGTGGGCAAAGCGCGTCTATCGCTGGTGCCGAGATGACATTCCCAACGGCCTTTTCACCGACCAGCGCTGGATCGATCTCGCTCCAGCTCTCTTTCCAGACGTTTTCGTTATGAGAGAGTCACGATTCAACGTCTCGACTTGGAATTTGACGCAACGGCACTTCGCCGGTTCGATTTCGGACGGGTATATAGTCGACGGGCAGCCTCTAGGATTCTACCATTTCACTGGGTTCGACAAGGGTGCTCATCGGGTAATGGCAGAGAAGAACAGTCGGGCGAATCCGGCGGTAATGGGGTTGGTCGATTGGTATCAGGAGAAAATCAAGTTTGCGCCGGACGACCCGGCGTCGGGCATCGGTTGGGCCTATGGACGCTATGCAAACACCGCACCTATCCCTTTGTCGCATCGGATCATTTATCGCGACCGCGAAGATCTACAGTTGGCTTTTCCGGATCCGTTTGAAACGCCCGATGAGGGAGGCTTTTTGCGTTGGGTGCGCTCGCAGGGTCGTATCGAGTATCCTGATCTTGATCTTTGACACTGGGGCCAAACCATAATGCTGCCTTCTCTGACCTTAGCCCTTGCACGTCGCGAAGTCGCCGGGCGTTACCGCGGTTCCACGCTCGGAGTTCTTTGGTCGCTTTTGACACCGCTATTCATGCTGGCGATTTACACCTTTGTTTTTGGCGTGGTGATGAAATCGCGATGGACCTTGCCGAGTGGTCAAGCTGGCGAACATTCAACTGGCGAGTTTGCGATTATCCTCTATTCTGGATTGATCCCGTTTCAGCTTTTCTCAGAGGTGGTTTCGATGTCGCCTGGAGTTATATTGGCGAATGTCAACTATGTTAAAAAAATTGTTTTCCCGATTCAGATACTCCCGGCCGTTTCTGTTGGTTCTGCATTGTTTCACGCCGGAGTCAGTTTATTAGTGCTTTTTGTTTTTTCTTTATTCGCCTTTGGCGGAATCCCAGTTTCTGCGTTGTGGGCTCCCATAGTGTTTGCCCCTCTTGTCGTCATGGTTCTCGGCATAGCGTGGTTTCTTGCTGCTGCTGGGGTTTATTTTCGTGACATAAGCCAGTTTGTCTCCCCTCTCATAACCGCCACAATGTTTTTTTCGCCGATCTTTTTTCAGCGCACGTCAATGCCCGAGTGGCTTCAGCCATGGCTAGCCCTCAATCCGCTGACCGTTCCGGTCGAGAATTTCCGAAATGTCGTCGTTTTCGGCGTGCAACCGGGCTGGATGGTACTCGGCTTCTATTCGCTGGTCGCGCTGGTTGTTGCCTTCCTCGGCTATCAATTCTTCCAGAAGACCCGCAAGGGATTTGCTGATGTTCTCTGAAAAGTGTGGTGACCGTGGTCGCAGGTCGCGATTCGCGTGCGCGTCGCCTCCAAGCATCATATCTATGTCCAATTGGCCCGGAAGCTGCTCCGAGCAGATAGTGGTGCCGCGACCGACTGATCGGCCCTACGCCAAGCCATTATTTTCGCGTCCTATGGGAAAGCATTTCTCGTATTGGATGGATCATCGGCCATGACCAACAGTGATATTGCCATCCGCTTGCAGGATGTCACGAAGGTTTTTCGCATCTATGCGCGCCCTGAGGATCGGCTGATACAGATGGCAACCCTCGGTCGTGTTCGACGATTTCGCGAATATCCGGCGATACATGGAGTGTCATTCGAGGTTTTCCGAGGGGAAACGGTTGGAATTATTGGGCGAAATGGCAGTGGCAAGTCGACGCTTCTCCAGATGATCGGCGGCGGATTGCATCCGACGTCTGGAACCATTGAACAAAAAGGCAAGCTGTACTCCCTCCAGCTTGGAACTGGCTTCAATCCGGAATTCACAGGACGCGAGAACGCCTATCTTGGTGCCGCGATCATCGGAATGTCGAGATCTGAAGTTGAAGCCAGAATGGATTCGATCCTGGAATTTGCCGGCATTGGCGATTTCATCGACCAGCCAGTCAAGACCTATTCAAGCGGAATGTATGCGCGCCTTGCCTTCGCCGTCGCCGCGCATCTGCCAACGGATATTCTGCTGGTAGACGAGGTTCTGGCAGTGGGTGATCTTGCCTTCTCGCAGAAATGCATGCGTTTCATTCGGGAGTTCAAATCACGTGGGACTCTGCTCCTATGTGCGCATGATCTGGGTTCGGTGATGGCGCTATGTTCTCGTGCCATGTGGATCGACGGTGGAAAAATCCGCATGATCGGGCCAACGAAAGAGGTTTGCGATGAGTACCGCCGTGCGATCGAGCTTGAAGGCGACAGCACGGCTGAGTTGAAATTTGGTGGCCGCCGCGGCGAGCGCCCGCCTGAGGCCCCGCCGCCTTCGGACCATCGTTCGGAAATATTGCGGTCGTCCTCGCTCGCCAACGAAATCAAAGTGTTCGATTTTGATGATGATGCCGCTTGGATTGGTACCCGTTCGGGATCGATCGTTTCTGCAGGGTTGAAAAATCCGGCGGGGTTGCCGCTCACCAATCTGTCGGGTGGAGAGAGCATAGTCTTTGAGATCAAGGCGAAGGCAAATACGGACCTTGAGCTTCCAATCCTGGGGTTCACCGTTCGTGACCGACATGGCCAAGCTGTCTTTGGCGACAACACATTCCTGACCTATCGCCACGATGACATCGT
This sequence comes from Mesorhizobium sp. M0047, assembly GCF_040323315.1. Lineage (NCBI taxonomy): Bacteria > Pseudomonadati > Pseudomonadota > Alphaproteobacteria > Hyphomicrobiales > Phyllobacteriaceae > Mesorhizobium > Mesorhizobium sp. M0047. Next base: position 42,940 of record NZ_JAMYUW010000048.1, read on the forward strand.
CATACCGGCCGGAGAGACGATCATTGCCCGGTTCGCGTTTCAGATGCCCTACCTGCCGACCGGAGATTATGGAATTACGGTCGCATTGGCCACCGGTAACCAGGCAGAACACATCAAGCAGCACCGCGTCGAAGATGCCATCTTCTTCCACGTTCTCTCATCGCATGTCGCGAAAGGCCTGATGGGGATCCCCATGCAGTCGATCACGATGGAAACGTTAGGCGACCAGGAGATATCCGCATGAAGCATCATGGCGACCTTTATCTCGATCTGCTGAAGCGCTCGCTGCTGAATCGCGTGTATCTCGATAACGAGCTTCGCATCATCTATCTGCGCAACTGCATTGCGGGCTCCGAAGTGTTCGATCCCCGCGTGCTGCACGATATTCGACATGAACGAGCTGATGCCTATGCCGAGATGATGGCAGGGCGCACCGATGGCAGATTCTTCAGCCACAGTATTCACAATGCGGGATATCCCCATACGATGATCGGGCAGGCGCGTCTGGACATGCTTCATGAGTGCCTCGACACAGTGGTTGGCGACGGCATTCCGGGCGATTTTGTCGAGTGTGGGGTCTGGCGCGGCGGAAGCTGTATTTTTATGGCGGGATATCTTAGGATTAACCCGGCCGAAAACCGCCGGATATTTGTCGCCGACAGCTTCGAAGGACTACCTCCTCCGAGCCTTGCACAGGATACCGGACTTGACCTGAGCAAGACAGTCTATCCCGAGCTTGCGGTCGGTGAGGAAACTGTTCGCGAGAACTTTGGCGTTTACGGGCTAGAGTCCGATTCGGTTGTCTTTGCCAAAGGGTGGTTCAAGGACACGCTCCCTCGGCTCCAGACGGGCGAAATTGCCTTGCTTCGTCTCGATGGCGATCTTTATGAGTCTACGATGGACTCCTTGGATGCGCTCTACGAGAAAGTTTCGCCAGGCGGGATTGTGATCATTGATGACTACGGGATAGAGCAATGCCGTCTCGCGGTCGCAGATTATTTTGCTCGAACGTCGCGAGATCTTCCTCAAATGCACCACGTCGATTGGACGGGCGTTTGGTTCCGCAAGGCTGCGTAAAATGGACTATCTTGAAGCCCTCTCGTTGATACACAAGATATTGCAACCCAGGAACTATCTTGAGATTGGTTCTCGCTTTGGCCACAGCCTTGCCTTGTCGGAGGCGCCATCAATTGGGATCGATCCGGACTATGAAATCAGGGCGCCACTGAAGGCGCCAACGCGTTTGTTTGCTGAGACAAGCGACGACTTCTTCAAGCGTGACGTCGCGGCGCTGGTGGGTGGCTCGGTCGATCTCGCCTTTATCGATGGCATGCACAACGCGGAGTTTGCGCTCCGCGATTTCATCAATTGTGAACGCGTGAGTCACGCCCAAGGCGCCATTGTGATCGACGATGTCTTGCCACGCGACATTGCTCACGCGAGCCGTGAGCGCAATACTCAAGTTTGGACGGGCGATATCTATAAGCTGGTTACGATATTGCGGAAATTCCGACCTGACCTGATCGTGGAAACGTACGATGTCGAGATGAAGGGTCTGTGTATCGTTTCCGGATTGAAGCCGGGCGACCCCACCCTCTCGGAAGCATATCGCGACATCGAGGCCGGGATTCTGGACGGCCACTACCAATTGGATACAATCGAGGAAATCACCCGGATTGTCGCGCCGCGTCCGACGGCCTCTTTGCAAGCTGATCTTGGGCGATTGAACGAGCGCCGCTCGAAACGAAGCTACGTGACCGGCTTGGCTGGCGCTAGTCTGCCTGGTTATCATGCCGGGACGATGGAATATCGTTACCGTGGCATTCCGTGTCTAAAAAGCTCTGTTGACATCGCAATCTATCTGCGGTTGCTGGAGCAACTGCGGCCTGCATCGATCATCGAGATCGGATCGAAACATGGCGGAAGCGCCATGCTGTTCCGAGACATGTGCAGGGCAATGGATATCCAGGCCCGGATTGTTTCGATCGATCTGGATCAGCCAGGCGTGCCCGCTTCGGAAGGAATTAGGTTCGTTCAAGGCGATGCCGCCAATCTTGAGGTTCCGTTCCGCCAGCATGGACTTTTTGACTTGCCGCGGCCCTGGCTGGTGATCGAGGATTCGGCTCATAGCTATGCAGTTTGCACCTCGGTTCTGGAGTTTTTCGAAGAGCATCTTCGCGCCGGCGAGTATCTCGTCATGGAGGACGGCGTGCTTGACGATCTCGGATGGTCGGCCCGTTATCAAGGTGGACCCAACAGAGCGATTGCAGAATTTCTTGCCAAAGGTTCCGGGTCTTTTGAAATAGACGTCGCCTGCTGTGACATGTTCGGTCAGAACATGACTTATAATCCCAATGGATATCTGCGAAGGACATGAGGCTTTTCTCACGAAAGCGTCGACCGTTCCTGTCGGTGATCATCTGCATCAATAATATGGCAAGAGAGGCACCGCGTACGATCCTGTCCGCTTGCCGCCCTTATCAACAAAATGTCTCGTCGGAGGACTATGAGGTCATTGTCGTCGACAATGGCTCGGCCGTTCCTTTTACGCTGCGCAATAGCGCCGGTTTGTCGCCGGCGCCCCGGATTGTCAGCATGCCCGACCCACAACCGTCCCCTGTCTTTGCGCTTAATTGGGCAGCAAGGCACGTGGCCAAAGGCACGCATATCCTCTTTGCAATCGACGGCGCCCGTATCTTTTCCGATCAGCTGATCGCCAACATGTTGAAAGCACACTCAATGTGTGCGGATGCATTCGTCTATACGCTGGGCTGCCATCTCGGGCCGAGCGTGCAGATGGTTTCGACCACCCAAGGATACAACGAGGCAGTGGAAGATAGGCTTATCGCGGATAGTGGCTGGCCTTCGAAGCCATCCGCTCTCTATGATATTTCCGTATTTGCGGGATCATCCACCAACGGCTTCTGGAATCCCATCGTCGAGAGCAATGCGTTCTCTTTGCCGCGCCATCTGCTGGACGCCATCGGCGGCTATCACGCGGGCTTTGTTTCCCCAGGCGGAGGCTTGGCCAATCTCGAGATTTTCGCACGCTACGTACAACGCCCGGATGCTAAAAACGTATGCTTGCTGTCAGACATGACATTTCATCAGGTTCATGGCGGAATCGCAACTTCAGGGAAGGTTCAGTTTTCCACGTTCGATGCAGAGTACCGTTCAATTTTCCAGCGCGGATATGTTCAGCCGTCTTTTGAAGCAATTTATCTTGGGCCGCTTCGCCCGGAGGTTGCGAAATTTGCGCGCATTGGCCTCCTGTAATGCGTTTAATGCTGGCAATGGGTAGGCGACGACAGTCAAGGCAACGAACTTCGGAGCCTTCGCCGGCGCGTAGGCTGACGGAAACGAAAAACCCGCCTGTACGGCGGGTCACTGGCGCAAATCAGCACCATAGACAAATATGTACCATAGCTGAGGTCACGAAGTCAAGAAAAAATTCCTATCATGAAAAGCTGCCGGCACAAAAGCTGCCACAGGACCTCGGATTGAGAAAGCAACCCCTCAGTCAGGTGTATTTCCCCAAAAAACCTCTGGCTATGCCTTCAACCTCGCAGTATGCGATACAGGACGGCGGGGGCCGCGGATGGCACTTTTGAGAAAGTGGATGCGAAGCATCTTCGTGTTAGCGTCTTGGCGGTGTTCATATCCGTGAGCCTGGAGTCTAGTGCCTTCCGATGAATTCTTACCTCGAATCAGTATTCGGGCTCCGGCCACAGGTGCGGCGCGCCTTCATCATGGTCCAGGACGTGGCCATGGTCCTGGTCGCCGTGGCGCTCAGCCTCGTGCTTTCGCGCTCGGATCTTTCGTTCGAAGCGCTCTCCGACGAGGGTCTGGCAACCTGGGCGGCCATTGTTCTCATCAGCCATCTGCTGTTCAGATATTCTGGCCTCTACACGACCGTCTGGCGCTTTGCCTCGACGCCGGACTTTTTCAACATCCTGAAGAGCTGCGCGATTTTGACGCTCGCTCTGTATGCCACTTCGCTGCTGGTTCGAACCTTCCAACCGGTGCAGGGGCTCAACGAGCGCCAGTTCATCGTCTTCTTCCTCGTCTCCTTCACGATCATTTCGGCGCCGCGGCTGTTCTACCGCTTCCTGCGTGACGGCGCGAGCTGGGGCATTCTGAGCCGCAAGACCGGCGAGACCGAGGTCAAGCGCGCGCTGTTCGTCGGCCGTCTCGGTGAGGCCGACCTGATCATTCGCTTCACGCGCACGGCACAGCCGGGGGACTATTCCATCGCAGGCATCATGGCGACCGAGCGCGGCGCGCCGTTGGGCACGCGCATACAGGGTGTTCCCGTGGTGGCGACCCGGCCGCGTCTGATCGACGTCCTGGAGGACTATGCGAGCGGCACCAAGAGCCTGGACCTGCTGATTTTCGGCAGTGGCGCCGAGCACGAGATCGAGGACTATTCCGAACTCGTCCGCGTCGCCCGGCACGGCGACATCAACGTGGTGCAGTTCTCCGGTCTTTCGGAGCTGGAACGGCACGGAAAGCTGGTTCTCGACACCGTCGAGATGGAAACAATCCTGCGCCGTCCGACAGTCGCGTCCGATATCGAGCGCATCGGTGCTTTTATCGGCGGCAAGCGTGTCCTGGTCACGGGCGGCGCCGGCTCGATCGGCCGAACGCTGGTCAAACGGTCGCTGGAACTGGGAGCCGAGGAGGTGCTGGTCGCCGACAATTCCGAGTTCGGCATCTTCCAGCTCAGTCAGTATATTGACGAGAACGACCACGACCGCCTCAAGGTCCGTATCGTCGATGTCGCGGACCGGCGCCAGATAACGCGGGTCGTCACGGAATTCCGGCCTGATATCATTTTTCATGCCGCCGCGCTCAAACACGTTCCGCTGCTCGAGGAGAACTGGGATTCGGCCATCCAGACCAATATTTTCGGAACGCTCGTTTGTGCCGAGGTCGCCGCCAAATGCGGGGTCGCGCAATTTGTCCTGATATCGAGCGACAAGGCGGTGGATCCCTCATCGGTGCTTGGCATGACGAAGCGGGCCGCCGAACAGATCGTCAGCGCCTTGCATGGGACGCCGGCGGCCGAGCCGGGCGGGCGTCGCTCCGCCACCAAGTTCATAGCCGTGCGGTTCGGCAATGTCTTTGGCAGCAATGGTTCGGTTGCGACCATATTCCAGGCGCAGATCGAGGCCGGGGGGCCAGTCACCATCACCGACCAGCGCATGACACGCTATTTCATGACCGTGGCCGAAGCCGTCGATCTCGTCATCATGTCGGCGGCCGATGCCGCGTCGCGGCAGAGCGGGGACGATTATGCCGTCTATATGCTCGACATGGGCAAGCCGGTGCCGATTCTTGAAGTGGCCGAAACGATGATCCGCCTGTCCGGAAAGAGCCCGTACAAGGACATCGCAATCAGGTTCACCGGTATAAGGCCTGGCGAAAAGCTCCACGAAACGCTGCATGGCGAAGACGAGGAACTCGTCGAACTCGACATTTCGAAGATTTTTGGCCTCAGCACGGACGTCGTGGAATGGTCGGATGTCCAGGTCGCGCTCACGGCGCTGCAGCAGGCAGCAAAAAATCAGGACAAGGCTGCCGCGCTCGCCGTGCTGGCAGGCCTTGACCGCGCCAAGAAGGCCAGGGGAAGCATTCATCAAGATGCGATCCCGAAAACGGTCGGGCAGGCGGGCTAAGCCGCTCTTCTTCCGACGCGACCATGATATGGGATCCGGAAATCTCTGGCATATGCAAGGTGTTTGACGTTCGTGGATAAAGCAGACCTGCGCATCGCAGTCCTGATGGGCACGAAAGATGGCGCCGCCTTCATCGATGAGCAGCTGCAGTCGCTGCTCGCCCAGTCGCACCGTCTGGTCGACCTGTGGATATCCGACGATGGTTCCATCGATGGTACGACCGCGATTATCGAGGCATGGCAATCCCGCTGGCCCAAGGGTCGAATGACCCTTGTGGAGGGGCCGCGGCAAGGATTCGCGGCCAATTTCCGGTCGATGATCCTTGATCGACGCATCGATGCGGACGGCTATGCCTTCTGCGACCAGGACGATATCTGGGAGCCCGACAGGCTGGAAAGCGCCATCAGCTGGATGCAGGGCCACGATGCAAAGACGCCGCTGATGTATTGCTCGCGAACCGCGACCATGACCGAAACGGGAAGCCTTGTAGGCCATTCGCCGCTGTTTGCCCGGCCGCCGTCCTTTCGCAACGCGCTTGTGCAAAGCATCGCCGGCGGCAACACCATCCTACTCAACGCCGCGGCACGCGACCTGCTGGCCAAAGCCTGCGCGCGGACCGGCTTCGTCAGCCACGACTGGTGGGCCTATCTCATCGTGACCGCTGCCGGCGGCATCGTCCGCTACGATCCGCGGCCACTTGTGCGCTACCGGCAGCACGCCGCGAACCTGGTTGGCGCCAACGTGTCGTGGAAGGCAAGGGCTTCCCGGCTTGGCCGCCTGTTCAAAGGCGAGTTTGCCGGCTGGACGGATCTCAACCTTGATGGACTTGCCGTCAATCGCGACCTGCTGACCGAGGACGCGGCGGCGTGCCTCGACCTGTTCATCCGCGGGCGGCAGGGCGGTCTTTTCCACCGCTTGGCTGGCTTGCGCAAAAGCGGTGTCTATCGACAAACCCTTTCCGGCACCCTGGGGCTCTATCTCGCTTTCATCCTCGGGCGCATCTGAGCATCGAACGGCTGCGTGGCGCACTTGGTCGAGAGATGAGCTCATGCTACGTCGACCCGGGCCTCGCCTGCGGCGTCGCCTCGGGACTTTGGCAGGGAGCATGATCGGTCGTTCATGAAGGCAACCAAGCACATCTTCGATCTTGCCGGTGCCGCTCTGCTGCTGGTGGTCACATCTCCCGTTTTGGCGCTTGCCGTCCTTGCCGTTCGGGTCTCGTCGCCCGGTCCGGCTATCTTTTCGCAGACGCGGGTCGGCCGCGACGGGCGGCTTTTTCGCTGTCACAAATTGCGCACAATGTATGTCGGGACCCCGTCATTGCCCTCGCATGAGGCACCACCGAATTCCGTGACATCGGTCGGAAAAGTCCTGCGGAAGTTCAAGCTCGATGAGTTGCCGCAATTCTGGAACGTTCTGAAGGGCGAGATGAGCCTGGTCGGCCCGCGCCCCTGTCTGCCGACCCAAGCGGAATTGATCGAGTGCCGCAGGCGGCTGGGGGTTCTGGCGGCGCTCCCGGGCATTACTGGCCTGGCCCAGATCAAGGGCATCGACATGTCGAACCCGAAGCTTCTGGCTGAAACGGATGCCGCCTATCTCGGTGCGGCGTCATTCTGGCTCGACCTTCGGATTCTGCTTGGAACGTTCTATCGAAGCTGACTGGCCATCATCATGGTCAAACAAGGAGTCGGGATTTACCAAGCCGCGCTAGCTCCGCCAGCCTTTCCAGCGTGCCGGTTTCAGGCCTCCACCCCTGCGATATCAGCAGGGCAGGGTCGCATATCTGTGTCGCGGTCAGACTGTCCCAAAACGCCCGCCTGCCCAGCACGGCCGCCGCCGGCCGTATCAGGCCGGCTGGTATGGCCATCACACGCATCGGCCGCCCGAAACCTCTGCGAAACGCGGCGATGATGGCCTCGACTGCGATCGGCGGCACATCGGCGCCGACATAGATCTGACGAAGTGACCCCGAATGGCTCAAAAGGTGCGCCACCGCCCGCACTGCCGCCCCGGATGACATCAGCGAGCGGATTCCCGTCAGGGCGCCCGTCGGCAGCGGCAGCGCCGTATCAGCAAGGCGCATCAGCGTAGCGAGATTGCCCTTCATGCCGTTTCCATAGACCGGGGGCAGGCGCAACACGGCGGCGTCGGAACGGCCTTGCGACGCATAGGCGCCCAAAACCTCGATCTCGCCTTCGCGTTTGGAGCGTCCATAGACGCATTGCGGGGCAGGAAGAGTGTTTTCGTCGATCGTTGCGCTGACGCAAGCACCGATCACGGCCCGGATCGAGGAGAGATGGATGAAGCGTCCGCTTACCTGTGCCGCCGCGGCATGCGCCAACCGCGCGCTCAATTCCACATTGGCCGCCCGGTAGTCGGCTTCGGTGGCATTGCCCCGATCATTATTGAGGCCGGCACAATGGACGACGTGGGTCACATCCCTGGTGAGTGCCAGGAAGGCCGCGGCCGGTGCATCGAAATTGGGCATCAGCACCGCGCCGTCCCCCGACCCAAGCCTTTCCGGATGGCGGGAAGCGAGACGAAGCTCGGCGCCGGCTTCGCGAAGTTTGTGCACGACAAGGCGCCCGATGAAACCCGTCGCGCCGGTGACCAGGACCTTCATTGCCTTGCCCGCAACAACTCTTGGGTGGCCGCCGGAAGCTCCTGCTCTTCCATCACTGGTGGAGGTGCATGCTTTTCCATCAACGGAGCCTGACGGCCGGAGGCAAGATACGTTCCACACACCAGGAAGACCATCAGCACCGAGTCCAGAATGTCATGGCCGACCAGGATGCCCGTCATTCCGGCCGTGAGATAGGTTATCACCACGACGACAATCATGGTGGCGCCGAACCGTTCGACCGGATCACTGCTGTTTCGTAAGACCCGAGCAGCATTTCCAGCGGCAACGACAAAGATCGCCGCCAGCGTTGCGGCGCCCAGAATTCCTGCTTGCACCAAGGCGGTCAGGAAGCCGTTGTGAAAATGATTGAAGCCTGCGTCCATCGCGAACTGATCATGAAAGCCCTGCTTGATCAAAGACTGGGTCGCACCCACCCCATGTCCGAACAGCGGCATGTCATGGAATGCTTTGAGGCCGATCTCCCAAAGCGCCAAACGTATTCCCAGTGAGCTGTCGTAATTGCCCTGCGCGCCAAGCGCATTCCAATCGGAGTGCAGAAAGGCGACGCGCCCGGATATCGCCTGGAAGCCGAAGGCGGCGACCACGACGCCGACTGCCACCAGCAGCAGAAGCACACGAGCGGCATTCCTGCCTCTGAGCCTCTGATGGTTAATAAGCAAAACAGCGATGCCGGCAATCAGCAGTGCCAGCCAAACGATACGCGAACCGGAATAGATCATGGCGATCGTCCCGGCCAGCGCGGCGTGAAAGATAGGACTCCGGGCTCGCTCTATGCCTGACAAGGCACCGGCCACACAAACCGTTACGGCAAGGCAGAGCACGGTTGCAAAGATGATCGGATTGCCGGCCCCGCCCTCGGCCCTGACCCCAATCCAATATTGCTGGATGACAGCCATCGGCAGCGCGACAAAACAGGCGACCATGCTGCTGAGTACGATGATGCGGGCAAGCGTGGTTTTCTGCGTAATGCTCCAGGTCGAATAGGAGACGGGGAAAAACAGGAAGGTGACGAGCGGGATAAGGTGCGGCGCATCGCGGACGAACGAATTGTTGACGACGGTGGCCAGGAGATTGGCCGCGCAGTAGGCATAGATCGCGACCGTCAGCCAGATCACCGGCCGGTCTGCGTTAAAGCGCCTTTTCCCAGAGGCAATCAGTACGATGGAAGCTAGGGCCCCGCCGTTGAACACAAAGCTGACCACCGATCCCAGAACCGGTGGAAAAAAGAAGCAAAGAATGGAGAAGTAGATATTGATCCACGAAGGCGTGAATTGCTGTCTCAGGGATGAAAGCCGGTTCAATTGTCGGGCTCGCTATTTTTCGGGAAGTTCATGCGGCGGATCTTGTCTGGCGAAGTAGAATGCCTCGCCCCGAATTACCACCCTACATCATGCACTTGCCCGCTTCCCAAGGCTGGTATAGCGGCTGGGTTCGCTTTTCGAAAGCGTGTCGGACCGCTTGCCGCTGAAAAATCGGCAGCCTGCGCCGATCGATCTGGAGAATTCCTGGAAGGGCAGTCGCATGTCTATCCAAGCAATATTTTTCCCGCGGTTTCCCGGACTTCGGACCCACGAGCAGGAATTTCCGGGTTTGGCGGTATCCTTGGAAAATTCATTCCCGAACCGTGCGTCGGCACGCCAGTCTTGCATTGTTCTTGGCAATGGCGATCTGCTAGAACGCCGGCTTGAGAGAGATTGTCCAGAAGCAGGGCTTGAACCGGGCGCAAAAAGCTCGATGATTTGAGGCGAAGTCTTCTGTTGGAAGGTACGAAAGAACGCTCACAGTCCATGACAACAGAGCTTACGCATCTTCAGCGGCTTGAAGCCGAATCCATTCACATATTCCGCGAGGTTGCGGCCGTCTTTTCCAAGCCGGTTATGCTCTATTCGGTCGGCAAGGATTCATCCGTGCTGATGCATCTGGCGATGAAGGCGTTTTATCCCGCCAAGCCGCCTTTCCCATTTCTCCACGTCGATACGACGTGGAAGTTTCGTGAGATGATCGCCTTTCGTGATCTGATGGCGCAAAAACTCGGCTTCGATCTTCTGGTTCACGTCAATGAAGATGGCGTGCGCCACAACATCAATCCGTTCGATCATGGCTCGAACACGCACACCCATGTGATGAAGACAGTGGCGCTGCGCCAGGCGCTCGACAAATACGGTTTCGACGCGGCCTTTGGCGGCGCTCGTCGCGACGAGGAGAAGTCTCGCGCCAAGGAGCGCATCTTTTCCTTCCGCAACGCCCAGCATGTGTGGGATCCCAAGAACCAACGCCCCGAGATGTGGAAGATATTCAACACCCGTGTTGCATCGGGTGAATCGATCCGCGTCTTTCCGCTCTCGAACTGGACCGAACTCGACATCTGGCAGTACATCCTGCAGGAGAGTATCCCGATCGTGCCGCTCTATTTCGCCAAGGAACGGCCGGTGGTGGAGCGCGACGGCATGCTGATCCTGCGCGATGACGAGCGCATGAAACTGCGCCCCGGCGAGACGGTGGAGAACCGGCTGGTGCGTTTCCGCACGCTGGGCTGCTATCCGCTGACCGGTGCAATCGAATCGGGTGCCGACACGCTGGAAGCCATCGTCGGTGAAATGCTGACCGCGCGCACCTCCGAACGGCAGGGTCGCCTGATCGACCGCGACGAAGCCGGCTCGATGGAAAAGAAGAAGCGCGAGGGGTACTTTTGACCATGCGCCACATCATGGCAAAGAGCCTCGCACCCACCGACGGCGTCCGCGACTATCTGGCGGCGCAGGAGAAGAAGTCGCTGCTGCGCTTTCTGACCTGCGGTTCGGTCGATGACGGCAAGTCGACGCTGATCGGGC
>NZ_JAMYUW010000049.1:0-51541 GCF_040323315.1 Mesorhizobium sp. M0047
GATCCGCCCTTCCGGCCTGTTCGGCCAGAAGCTCGTCGAGAGGATCTGAACGATGACCGCGATATCAAGCGATTTCTCGTCGGCGCCGGTGCTGCCGAAATGGGTCGCGCCCGTGCTGTTGCTCGCCTTCGCCTATGGCGTCGTGCCGCTGGTCGGCTCGAGCTATCTGTTCGAGGCCATCCTGCTGCCGTTCCTGGCGCTCAGCCTCGCCGGCGTAGGCTTGAACATCCTCACCGGCTATGCGGGCCAGGTTTCCCTTGGGAGTGCTGCTTTCATGGCGGCCGGCGCCTTTGCCGCCTACAATCTCAACCTGCGCGTCGAAGGCCTGCCTTTGATCGGCAGCATCTTCCTGTCCGGCATCGTCGCGGCCGCGATCGGCATCGTCTTTGGTCTGCCGAGCTTGCGGCTAAAGGGTTTCTATCTCGCGGTTTCGACCCTTGCCGCGCAGTTCTTCGTGCAGTGGGCACTGACCAAGTTCAGCTGGTTCTCCAACAATTCGGCATCTGGCGTCATTGATGCGCCCAGGCTGTCGATTTCAGGCTTTGCGCTCGACGGCGCCGTCGGCCGCTATTTCTTCGCGCTGACCATTGTCGCCATCCTTACCTTCCTTGCCTATCGGCTGGTCTCATCGCAGACCGGGCGCAATTTCATCGCCATCCGCGACAATGAAACAGCCGCCCGCATCATCGGCATCCCGGTCCTGAAGACCAAGTTGTTGGCGTTCGCCATCTCGTCCTTCATCATCGGCGTCGCCGGCGTTATCTGGGCCTTTGCGTATCTGCGGACCGTCGAGCCGGACGGCTTCGATCTCGACCGCTCGTTCCAGATCCTGTTCATCATCATCATCGGCGGCCTTGCTTCGATCCGTGGCGCCTTCTTCGGCGCCGCCCTCATCGTCGTCTTTCCACTCGCTCTGTCTCGCCTCGGCGGCTTCTTGCTCGGCGATCTCTTCGATTCGGGCGTGCTCGACATGAGCCAGCGCATCGTGCTGGGCGCGCTCATCATCCTGTTTCTGATCCTCGAACCCGACGGGCTGGTGGCCCTTTGGGACAGGCTCCGAAGACGGCTCCTGTTCGCCTGGCAATCGACTTGAGCTGACGCATCCGAAAATGAACCAGGGGCCGAACCCAAGGCGGCCCATACCGGAGTACCTCGACAATGACTTTCCTCAGCGCAATCAAGGCGGCGGCGCTGTCCGCGGCGATGATCGTGTCGGTGGCCTTGCCCGCCGCGCACGCCGACGAGCAATATTTCCCGCTGCAGAGCTATCGTGTCGGGCCCTATGCGGCCGGCGGCACCGGCTTCTTCGGCGGCTTCATCGACTATCTCAATCTCATCAACATCCGCGATGGCGGCGTCAACGGCGTCAAGCTGACCTGGGACGAATGCGAGACCCAGTACGAGGTCGAGCGCGGCGTCGAATGTTACGAGCGGCAGAAGAGCCATGCTGGTGCCGCCGCGTGGAATCCGCTTTCGGTCGGCATCGCCTACGCCATGATCGACCGCATCACCGGCGACAAGGTGCCGCTGATCACCGTCAACCATGGCCGCACCGACTCCACCGACGGGCGTGTCTTCCCCTATGTATTCCCGCTGCTGCTCAATCCTTACAGCGAAACATCCGGCATCGTGAACTACATCGCCTCCAAGGAAGGTGGCATCGACAAGCTGAAGGGCAAGAAGATCGTCGTGCTCTATCACGGCTCGCCCTACGGCAAGGAGACCATCCCGATCTATGAATTGCTGGCGCAGAAATACGGCTTCACCGTTCAGCAGATCGAGGTGCCGCATCCCGGCAACGAGCAGCAGTCACAGTGGCTGACCATCCGCCGCGCCAAGCCGGACTTCGTCGTCCTGCGCGGCTGGGGCGTGATGAACCCGGTGGCGCTGAAGACGGCGGTCAAGGTCGGCTATCCCGTCGACCATATCGTCGGCAATGTGTGGTCGAATTCGGAAGAGGACGTGATCCCGGCAGGGGACGCCGCCAAGGGCTACACCGCTATCACCACCCAGGCTTCCGGCAACTCCTATCCGGTGGTGCAGGAGATCGTGAAGACGGTCTACGGCGCCGGCAAGGGCAATCTGGAAGACAAGTCGCGCATCGGCTCGGTCTACCACAATCTCGGCATCGTCAACGGCATCCTCAATGTCGAGGCGATCCGCGTCGCGCAGGAGAAGTTCGGTCACCGCACGCTGACCGGCGACGAGGTCCGCTGGGGCTTCGAGCATCTCAAGCTCGATCCGGCCAAGGTCGAGGCGCTCGGCGCCAAGGATTTGTTCCACTCGATCAACGTCAGCTGGGACAATCATGAAGGCGAAGGCTACGTGACCTTCCAGCAGTGGGACGGCAAGAAGTGGAACGTCGTCTCCGACTGGATTGCGCCGGACTGGGCGCTGCTGCGGCCGATCATCGAGAAGTCTGCCGAGGCCTATGCCGCCGAGAAGGGCATCAGGCTGCGTACCGCCGATGATGCCGACGCGGTGACCACCAACTGATCAGCCAAGGCCGGGCGCTGCGAACGACTTTCCACACGCAGCCCCCGGCCTATTTTCGGTTCATCGAACCACGGGAATAAGAGCCCATGCCGGACAATGACGTCATTCTTGCCGTGGACGCGGTCCATGCCACCTACAATCACGCCATCACGGCGCTGCACGGCGTCAGCTTCGTGTTGCGGCGCGGCCAGATGCTTGCCTTGCTCGGTGCCAATGGCGCCGGCAAGACCACGACGCTGAAGGCCGTCTCCAACCTGTTGCCGGCCGAGCGCGGCCAGGTCAATGCCGGCACCATCCGCTATGAAGGCAGCGATGTCTCGCGCCGCAAGCCGGGCGATCTCGTGCGTGGCGGCCTGGTCCAGGTGCTGGAAGGCCGCCACTGCTTCAAGAGCCTCACTGTCGAGGAAAATCTGATTGCCGGTGGCATCGGCCGCAGCGGAAGCCGCGCCGAGATCAACAGGGATCTCGAACGGATCTACGGCTATTTTCTACGTCTCAGGGAAAAGCGCCGGACATTGTCCGGCCTGACTTCGGGCGGCGAACAGCAGATGACAGCGATTGGCCGGGCGCTGATGTCGCGGCCGCGTCTGCTGGTCCTCGACGAACCGTCGATGGGGCTCGCCCCGCTCATCGTCCAGGACATCTTCCAGACGCTTAGAAAACTCAATCGCGAGACCGGCCTGTCGATCCTGGTCGCCGAGCAGAACTCGGCGGTCGCGCTCAGATATGCCGACCATGCCACCGTCCTCGAAAACGGTGTCTCCGTTCTCTCTGGCACGGCTGCCGATCTTCGCCAGCGCGAGGACGTCCGGTCCTTCTATCTCGGTCAATCGACCCGCGAGCAACAGGCATCGCCTGCCGCCAAGCCAGCCCATCTCCACGCCGTTGCCTGAACCGAATCTCAAGGAGCAGTGAAATGACCGTTTCGACCGTCAAGACCGACCACGCTTCCGCCGCCGTGCCGCCAGTCGCGCGGCCAACAGCGCCGGCGCACATCATCAAGGACGACGCCGAGGCGATTGCGATTGCTCACGCGCTCGCCGCCGAATTCGTCAAGGAGTCCTCCAGGCGTGATCGCGAGCGGATCTGGCCGGTTGCCGAACTCGATGCATTTTCGCAAAGCGGCCTGTGGTCGATCAATGTGCCCAAGGCATTCGGTGGGCCGGAGGTATCCTATGCGACGCTGGCGAAGGTGATCGAGATCATCTCGGCGGCGGACTCCTCGATCGGCCAGGTGGCGCAGAACCATCTCGGCGTCGTCGCCGCCATCCGCACGGTGTCCGACGCGGATCAGCAGAAGCTGCTGTTCGCCGAAGCGCTGAAGGGCACCCGGTTCGGCAACGCCTTTTCCGAGTTCGGCTCCAAGCGCGCCGCCGATTTCGAGACCCGCTTCACCGATGCCGGCGATCATGTGGTCGTCAACGGCCGGAAATTCTATTCGTCCGGTGCGCTGCTCGCCCATCTGGTGCCGATCGTGGCACTCGATGACGAGGGCCGCGCCTGGTACGCGATCGCCGACCGTGGCGCGCCCGGCCTGACGGTCATCGACGACTGGTCGAGTTTTGGGCAGCGCACGACGCTGTCCGGAACCGTCATCATCGACAACGTCAAGGTGCCGAAGACGCATCTGGTGCCCGGCTACAAGGGCTACGACAGACCGACCGCAGACGGCGCCATCTTCCAGATCATCCAGGTGGCGGTCGACACCGGCATCGCCCAGGCCGCGATCGATGAGACGGTCAATTTCGTCAGGACCAAAAGCCGCGCCTGGATCGACAGCGGCGTCGACAATGCCTGGGACGATCCCTACACCATCCAGGCCGTCGGCGACCTGACGCTGCGCCTTCACGCGGCGCAGGCGCTGCTGGAAAAGGCTGGCCACGCGATCGACCGGGCGGTGATCGAACCGACCGCCGAGTCGGTGGCGCACGCCCAGATCGTGACTGCTGAAGCCAAGATACTGTCGACCGAAATCGCCATCGCTGCGACCAACAAGCTGTTCGAGCTGGCGGGAACCCGCTCGACCCTTGCTGAACACAATCTCGACCGGCATTGGCGCAACGCGCGCACGCACACGCTGCACGATCCGGTGCGCTGGAAGTACTCGATCCTCGGCAAATATTTCCTCAACGGCGAAAACCCGCCGTTGCACGCCTGGAGCTGATTTCCATCGGCGGGCAGGCAGCTCGCCACGTCGACCTTCGACCATCATTCGCAAGAGGCCCCACTGCCATGTCAAATCCAACAGTCGTCGGTTTTTCCGGCAACATCACCCGGCCGTCAAAGACACGTGCCTTCGTCGATTTGGTCACCAGGGACATCGCCGCCAGCCACGGCCTGTCCGCGAGCACCTACGATATCGAGGATCTCGGTCCGTCGCTGGGACCCGCGAAATGGGCCCGCGATCTCGATGGGCAGGCGCGCGCGATACTGGAACAAATCCTCGCAGCCGACGTCCTCGTCGTCGGGTCGCCGACCTACAAGGGCAGCTATACCGGCCTGTTCAAGCACTTCTTCGACCTGATCGATCCGGCAGCGCTGCGGGGCAAGCCTATCGTATTGACGGCGACCGGCGGTGGCGAGCGCCATGCCCTGATCGTCGAACACCAGCTGCGGCCCCTATTCGGCTTCTTCGAGGCCTTTGCCCTGCCTACCGCCGTCTATGCCACCGACAAGGATTTCACCGACGGTGTACTGCACTCCGAGGCCATCCTGAAGCGTGCGGCGCAGGCGGTCGACGAGGTAGGCTTCGTGCTGGCCAACCGCTCGGCCGGCAGGATCGCCGCCGAATAGTCTGGAGCCACCAGATTTCGCCACGATCAAAATAAGCGAGGACAGCGCCCTCGCTTACGCGCAGTTTACGACCGCACGCTACATCCTGTTCCTGTCTGATTCGTCTGGGATAGGAACATCATGAGCAAAGCCCTCACATCCTTCGCACTGGTCGCCGTGCTGATCGCCTTGCTCATGGCCTTGAGCCTGGCTGTAGCCAGGCACGGCTATCCCTATGGCGCGATCGGCGTCAGGCGCCTTGACGGCATTGCCGATGCCGGCGTGTTCATCCCGATTGCCGCTGTCTATTTCTTCAGCGCAATGCTGATGATGATCCTGCCGATCAGGGCGGCTGGCGTCGTCCTGACCCATGCCGCCGACGCCGTCTTCTGGACCGTGATTACACTTTTTGCGGCCATCGTCGGCTGTCTGGCCGCCAGATGGGCCTTCGGCCAGGGCAGCGCCGTGTGGGCGCTGTTGAACTGGCGGTTCCTGTTTGCGGCAGCGATCGTCGGGTGTCACTTCATCATGAACGAGTTGCGCCGCAATGTGCTCTTGCGCAGCCTGTTTTTCGCCGTCTTTGCCGCCGCTACGCTAGCCTGCCTGTTGTGGTCGTTCACCCTCTGACCAGCCGGCTCCAGTCCTTGCGTGCAGTGGATGGCCGTTGACGTTTGCGCGAATTCATCTCCACGAAACAGCGCGAAAAAATCCTCGATATCCTTGGCTCCTCTTCCCAATGACCATGGCGCATGAACATGTCGCGGATGGCGTTGACGCGCTCCTCGTCGGGGCCAGCCGAGTTGAGCTCGATGGGCGTTCTCGCCGCCCACGTCGCAAGCGAGGGGGATTTTTGTCGCGGCAAGCGACGCAGTGTTTGCTTTCCCGCAAGGCAATTGTCTGGCAAATACCAATTCAGACAGATGCCGCCGCGCGGCCAACCAGCAGGGAAGACAGGATATGACGCTGTTTCGACAGAACCTCATCGATGGCGAATGGGTCGGCGAAGCCGGTTCCCGTAACATCAACCCCTCGGATACCGGCGATGTCGTCGGCGATTATGCCTCCGCGGGAGTCGAGCAGGCCAAGCAGGCGATCGCTGCAGCCAAGGCGGCGTTTCCGGCATGGTCCCGTTCCGGTCCGCTGGCGCGCCACGCGGTTCTGAAAAAGGCCGCGGACGAGATCATGGCACGCAAGGACGAGATCGGCCGCAACCTGGCGCGCGAGGAAGGCAAGACGCTGGCCGAGGGCATCGGCGAGACCATTCGCGCCGCCCAGATTTTCGATTTCTTTGCCGGCGAGACATTGCGCCTCTCAGGAGAGGTCGTGCCAAGCGTGCGGCCGGGCGTCGGCGTCGAGATCACGCGCGAGGCGGTCGGCGTGGTCGGCATCATCACGCCATGGAATTTCCCGATCGCCATTCCGGCCTGGAAGATCGCACCGGCGCTGTGCCACGGCAACACTGTCGTCTTCAAGCCGGCCGAGCTGGTTCCGGAGAGCGCCTGGACCATCGTCGATATCCTGCACCGCGCCGGCCTGCCGAAGGGCGTGCTCAATCTCGTCATGGGCAAAGGCTCGGTGGTCGGTCAGGCGATGCTCGACAGCCCCGATATCAACGCCATCACGTTCACCGGCTCGGTCGGCACCGGCAAGCGGGTCGCCGCGGCAAGCGTCGAGCATATGCGCAAGTTCCAGCTCGAAATGGGCGGCAAGAACCCGCTGGTCGTGCTCGACGATGCCGATCTCGCGGTCGCTGTCGATTGCGCGCTCAACGGCGCCTTCTTCTCGACCGGCCAGCGCTGCACCGCCTCGTCCAGGCTGATCGTGACGGATGCCATTCACGACCGTTTCGTCGACGCCCTCAAGGATCGCATGAGCAAGCTGGTTATCGGCGACGCGCTCGACGCGCAGACCCAGATCGGTCCGGTCGTCGACGCCACACAGTTGAAGCAGGACGAGGACTACATCGCCATCGGCGTCAGGGAGGGCGCCACGCTTGCCTTCGGCGGTGAGCGGCTCGACCGCAAGACGCCGGGCTTCTACCTGCAGCCGGCCCTGCTGACGCAGGCCACCAACGCCATGCGCAGTTCGCGCGAGGAGATATTCGGACCCGTCGCCAGCGTCATCCGCGTCAAGGATTATGACGAGGCGCTTTCCGTCGCCAACGACACGCCGTTCGGGCTGACATCGGGCATCTGCACCTTGAGCCTCATGCACGCCACCCACTTCAAGCGAAATTCGGAGGCTGGCATGGTGATGGTCAACCTGCCAACAGCGGGTGTCGACTTCCATGTTCCCTTCGGCGGCCGCAAGGGCTCGAGCTACGGCCCGCGCGAACAAGGCCGCTACGCGGCGGAATTCTACACCACGGTGAAAACCGCCTATACGTTCCCAGGCTGATCGGCCATTGGCCGATCATGCCGGGCTGATCGGTCGCCTCTGATCGGGCCCGCAACCCCCTACGTACGGTCACTGGGCACATCGAGATTGGAGTGGTGCGAAGCGATGACGGTGCAGAACCTGACCTGGCTCAATCCGCCGCCGCACCATTCCATCGACGGCGATGCCGTTCGTGTGCGAACCGGTAAGGAGACCGATTTCTGGCGCGAGACGTTCTACGAGTTCTGGCGCGACAACGGTCACTTTCTTTACCGGCAGGTCGAGGGCGATTTCACCGCCGAGGTCACCGTCAAAGGCGACTACAAGGTGCTTTATGATCAAGCCGGACTGATGGTCCGGCTGAGCGAAACGCATTGGATCAAGGCCGGCATCGAATACAGCGACGGCGTGATGTACTTTTCCGTCGTCGTCACCAACGATGCCTCCGACTGGTCGCTGGCCACAATTCCGGCCAGTCCCGACGGTGTCAGGATCCGAGTGACCCGTCACGCCGAGACGATCCGCGTCCAGTACCTCGATGCTTCCGACAGCCACTGGAAGCCGGTGCGGCTTGCCTATTTTCCGATCTCGAAGACGGTCGATGTTGGTATGATGTGCTGCTCGCCGCAGCGCGAGGGTTTCGAGGTCACATTCTCCGATTTTTCCGTCGGACCACCGATTTCGCGCGAACTGCACGATTGATCGAAGAGAGCCTCGGCCCCTCACCATGGACGTGCCTGGACGCGTGTATGCGAAGCAGGTCCCGCACAGCACGATGATTGAGCAGCGGGCGCTCCGGACTTTGCGCCGGAGCACGGCGTGGTCACCGCCTGGACCACGCCAGCCAGCGGCCCGCCAGATGTTTCCAGGATGAGGTGAGCTTTGTCCGCCGATAGGCGTCGCCGGCCATCTTGATGCCTTGTGCCTGGGTCGGGAAAGGGTGGATGACGTCGGCCAGCGCGTGCAATCCCATGCCCGACTTGATCGCCAGCGACACCGCATTGATCATCTCGCCCGCATGACTGGCGACGATCGTGGCACCAAGGATGCGGTCGGACCCCTCCCTGACGTGGATTTTGGCGAAACCCTCCTCCTCGCCGTCCATGACTGCGCGGGCGACGTCGTGCATCAGCACCGTATAGGTCTTGACTGGGATGCCGTTCTGGCGCGCCTCCGTTGGATAGAGGCCGACATGGGCGATCTCCGGATCGGTGTAGGTGCACCACGGAATAACCAGTTCGCTTAATTTCCTGCGTCCGAGAAACAGGGCATTGCCCACAACAATCCGCGCCGTCGCCTCGGCGGTATGGGTGAATTTGTATGCGAGGCAGACGTCGCCCGCCGCATAGATGCGCGGATTGGTGGTTCTCAGATAGTCGTCCACTTTGATCCCGGTGGCGTCATACGCCACCCCGGCGTTCTCCAGGTCGAGCCCGTCGACATTGGGCGAACGGCCGATGCCGGTGATGATCTCGTCGACGGAAACCGTCATCGTGTCGCCGTCGCACACAAGGTCGGCGAGCTTCTTGCCGCCTTCTGTCCGTACCGCCACCGCCTCGGTATTCAGGCGAACCTCGACCCCTTCGCGCGCCAGCGCGTCGGAAAGGATCTGGGCGGCGTCGCGTTCCTCGCCAGGCAGAAACATCGGCTCCCGCTGCACCAGGATGACGCTGGCGCCCAGCAGGCAGAAGGCCTGCGCCGCCTCGCACCCGAGCGGTCCGCCGCCAATGACCAGAAGCCGTTTCGGGCACTCTGTGAGATCGAACATCGTAGCCGGCCTCGGTGAGGCCCGGAATCGTCGGCAGGGCCGGACGCGCGCCCGTCGCAACCAGCGCCTTCTTGAAACGCAGAGTCTTCCCGGCAACCGTGACCTCGTCCGGCCCGGAAAAACGTGCTTCGCCGAAGTAGAGGTCGATGCCTGCGGAAACCACGCTCGCAGCCGAATCGGCGCGGCTGATCCGCTGCCGGATCTGCCGCATCCTCGTCATTGCCCGCTGAAAGTCGATGCGAAGACGGTCCGGCGTGTCGCCGCCGAGATTTTCGGCATCGCGCATATCCGCATAGAGCCTGGCCGTGCGGATGATCGCTTTCGACGGGATGCAGCCGACGTTGATGCAGGTGCCGCCGATCAGCCCGCGCTCGATCAGCGCGACTTTCGCACCGAGGTTTGCCGCCTCGCTGGCAGCGGTCAAGCCGGCCGGCCCGGCGCCGATGACGAGGAGATTGTATGGGCCATTGGGCTCAGGGTTCTTCCACAGCGGTGGATGGGCACCCCTGATCAGCTCGATGTCATGGCGGTCGACAGGGAAGGCGGTGGCCATGGTCCGGTCACGCGACATCGCCACCACCTGACGCCGGGCTTGCCGGCTGAGACAGCCAACCGCCGCTGAATCCGGCTCTGCCCAGGCCGCGGCGGATGTGCGGGTTGGACCGCATCAGTTCCCAGATCAGGCGCGACCGATGGTTCTCGATCATCATCACCACGATGCCCTGATCCAACCCGAAATGGCCTTCCGACACCCAGCCGTTGCGGCCGAATTTTCGCCGGTTGGCCAATGTCGGATTGAAGCCGCTCGGCAGCCGGAAATTGTCAATCACCTCGGGGTAGCGGTCCCTGAGATGGCGCAAAGCCGCCAGGCAGATATCCGGCGCGAAGGGCAGCGACGCCAAACAGGACCATGGGGCGATCGTTCCGTCGTCCGGCCCGAAAGGCGCGCCGCGCGCGGCATAGCCGGAAAACCGGCGACGCTGTCGCTGTACGCTGGCACGAAAGCTGCCGGGTCCGTCGCCCGCCGAAAGTCCCCACAGGTTCGCGTCGTAGCCGCCGTAGCCGTAAGGGTTGTGGCGCGCATAGTCGCGGTGCAAGTACGTCGAACGGCGGCTGTTTTCGAAATAGTCCGAGTTCTTCTCACGCATGAAAGCGTCGCGGATGCCGGCGAAGTCGATCCAGGCATGCGAGAACTGGTGCATGAACAGAGGACCGCCATAGAGCACGTCGTAGCCGTAGATGTTTTCCCACTGATAGGTCGCCGTCCAACCCTCGTAGCTGTCGTCCGAGGTCGGGTTGTCGGGCGAGGCCATCGACAGCACGTAGAGGATCGTCGCTTCGTTGTAGCCTTCCCAGCCATAGTGGAGAAAGCCGCTCTTCGGCTTCCAGCCCTGCCGGAGCGTCGGGCTCGAGCCTTGCGCCCACCGCCAGTCGACGCGCCGGTAGAGCGCCTCGGCCAGTTGGCGGATTTCGGCTTCGTCGCCATCGTCGTCGGAGAAATAGGCGCCTGCCACCAGCATGCCTGATATCAACAATGCGGTATCCACCATCGACAGTTCGCAGCGCCAGACGCGCAGGCCGGTCCGCATGTCGAGGAAATGGTAGTAAAAACCCTTGTGGCCGGTGACCTCGTCGCCATTGCCTTGCCGGCTGGTCGAGAAGAAACGCAGAGCGGCAAGCGTCAGCTTCACGGCCGCATCGCGCGCCATCCAGCCGCGCTCGACGCCGATCGGGTAGCAGGACAGCGCGAAACCGACGACAGCGATGCTGGCCGGCGAATTCGGCCGCGACGTATCGGCGACCAGTCCATTTTCCGGGTTCACGTTCTCGATGAAATAATCGAAGGCGGCGCGCTGATAGCGCTCCAGAAGCTCGTCGTCGGACAGCACGGCAGGTTCGACCTTAAGCAAAAGAAGCAACCTCCCGCCCGATTGCTGTCAATTGCCAAGCGGTGGCATAGCACCGGCAGGTCATTGCCGAACTGTCACGCCGTGTCATGGCTTTCCCCGCATAGCTTTGTTGCATCTCCGTCGATTCGAAGTCTGGGATTATACGCCGCTGCGCACCCGTTCGTTGCACCGTCACGCGGAATTGAGATGCGTCCTGCTTAGTAGGTGGCGCGGCCGCTGGAAAAGTCGAACATGGCGGCCGTCGTGAACGAGCACTCCTCCGAGGCGATCCGCAGGTTAGCGCCACTCGTCGGCCTCGCCAACGCGGGCCATCAGTATCTTTGGCAGTATGAAGTCGATGTGCTGCCGGGCGCCTCTCCGCAAATGCCTCGCTGTAAGACAAGGTGACCGGATTTGCCATTGAGCGCCGGGCGCGATAGGTTATATTGCGCTGCACAATGGAGACGCCGTTTATTGCACGCCCATGTTTGCGAAAATTCCGGCCGGCTCATGGCTTGCCGGCCGTGGGTCGTGCCGGCGGGACTCTGAGATGAAGATTCCAAAGTCGTTGCTGATCGATCCCGAGAAAAACTCGGTCTATGGCGCCTTTGCCGTGGCCGTGTCGATCTGGGCGTTTTCCTACTCCGTCATTTTCGGCCAGGTGCTGATTCTCGCCTATTATGCGGTCTGGCTTCCGCTCATCCTGGTCGATTACCGGCGGTTTATGCGCCAACTGTCCAGCGCCTGGCTGCCGTTGCTGTTTGCGGCCTATGTCTGCTCCTCCGTCTTCTGGTCGCAGGCGCCCGGCGTCACGGCGAGAACGGCCGTCCAGTATTTTTCCCATATAGCCTGCGCCTATGTCGCTGCGCGCACCGTCAGCGCGCGCACGCTGACCATAGGTGCTCTGGTCGGGATATTCGTCGTCCTCATCTATTCGCTGAAGGTCGCGAACTATTCCGAAGACGTTCTGGATGGCACTGTCAACTTTGTCGGCGCCTTCGCTTCCAAGAACCAGATAGGCTTTGTCGGTTCGCTCGGCATCTATTTCTGCGCCGTCTTCCTCGCCTTTTACAGGCGCGGCCGGCTGAGCCTCATCCTGACGGCGCCCGTCGTGCTGCTGTCGGCCTATGTGCTCATCGTATCGCATTCCGCCACCTCGATGGCCTCGATCCCGGCGGTTCTGGCGCTGGTGGCGCTTCTTGCGATGAGCAAACTTTTGTCACGGCGCTATCGCCGCGTGATCTTCCTGATCGGCGCCGGGCTGCTGGTCGTGGTTGCGTTTGTCGCCTTGAATCTCGGGCTGATGGACTTCGTCCTCGGCCTCTTCGGCAAGGATTCAACGTTGACCGGGCGGACCTATCTGTGGGAACAGGGCTGGAATACCGTGCAGAAATCGCCAATTCTCGGTGTTGGCTATGCCGCCTATTGGGTGCAGGGTTTCGCCGAAGCCGAGCGGCTGTGGAACGAATTCTACATCACCACACGCACCGGCTTCCACTTCCACAACACCTACATCGAAGCCCTCGTCGAACTTGGCTTCGTCGGGGCGACGCTGGTATCGCTGATCATGTTGCGCACGCTCTACGGCCACGTCGCCGCTGTGATCTTCAGGACATGGCAGGCGGATTCGGTGATCCTCGCCGGCGTGATGGTGCTGCTGCTGATCCGCTCCTTCGTCGAGGTCGAGGTACTCAATCCCTACATCATGGGCTCTTTCCTGATGTACTTCAGCTTCTTCAAGCTGGCGCGAGTGCCCGTTACCAGCAGGCGACGGTCACAAGCCATAGAACAGGCAGAGGCCAGGGGAGAGGCCGATTGGCCCCGGCATGCTGGCCGTCCGGCGGCCGCCGATCCGTCATGACCCACCGGCTCGCAGGTTGAACTCAGCGCTCGCAAAAACAGTAGTGCCGCTGCGCTTTTCGCGATCTGGGCCGAACTCTGATATACCTGCTGCAATGCATGGGAGGTTTTCATGCCATATGCTGTTGAGACATGCCCAGACGACGTTGATCGATTAAAAACGCTTCTGCACAGCCTTGGTGAAGAGGGCAGTAAGATCGTCAACGTAATCTGGCAGCCCACGCGAGATATTCCGGCGGAGAACGGTCCATTCACAACGCCGTCTGGCTACATAATCATTTTGGAATACCCACGCTAAGTGCCGGCCAGAAACGCCCCACTGACGTGATCGGATTGCCACAGACGACCAAGCCGCCGCCCGTTGATTTCAAATTTCCAACACTGAAACACGTCCCAACCCTATCGGATCGAAATACTGGGCGGTGCCGGCGCGTCTATTGGCTGGCCAGCGGCGCCAGCTTGACCTTGATCACATCGCCAGGCAGCACCGGCGTATCTTCCTTCGCGGCAATTTCGCTGGTCTTGCCGTCGACGATTCTCACCAGTGTGTAGAGCAGGGTAGGCTCTTCATTGGTAGCACTGGCGGCCGCCGTCGTGGCAGGATCGGTTGCCTGGGCGATCAGGCCTTTCTGCATATTCGCCTTCAGCGCCGCCTCGTTCAGCTCGGCTTCGGTCTGCTGCCGGTCGGTGGCGAGCCTTGAACTCAAGGTATTCTGGGCATCGATGGCATCCTGCGTAGCCTTGCTGATCGCCTGTTTGGCGGTGAGGATGGCCGTTTCGTAGTCCAGGATCTTGCCCTGCAGATCGGCAACGTTTTGGCGCGAATCCAGCAGTCGGGCGTTGGCGATCAGGCCTTTCTGCGCCAGCGGGCCGATGCTGGTGAGTTGCTGCTGCGCCAGATCGACCTGCTGCTGCTGGTTGACGATCTTCTTCTGCAGGGATTCGATCTCGGACTGTAGAACCCTCTTCAGCTCGTCGAGCGCCTCGAGTTTCAGCTTTAGCGCTTTTTGGTCGGCCGTCAGGATCGTCATCTCGTCGGCGACGATGGCTGGCAGTCTCGGATCGCCCTCGACCTCCTTCGGTACGTCGAAACTTGTCTTGCCGGTCATGTCCGCGTCGATGCGGGCGCGCTTGACGATTAGCCGAATGCGCAAGTCGTCAGAGATATCGAAGTTACCCTTGGCTGTGACCAGATCCTTGCCTAGCTGAGGACCATAGTCGGGGTTTCGCCTGATGCCACCGGCGACGCTGATCGCCTGCAACACTGTCAGGTCGGGCACATAAGGAAATTTGCCGGGGTTCTGTACTTCGCCCGAAATGTAGAATGGCCGGAACTGCGCCATTTCGACCGAGGCTTCCGGCCTATCCGACAGAGCGAGCTTGCGTTGCAGCGCCTCACCGATCGTCGTTGCGATTTCGGACGTGGTCTTGCCTGCTGCCGGCACTTCGCCGACGAACGGCACCGACAGCGTGCCCGATGGACCGACCGTGTACTCGCCATTCACCGCCGACCAGTCACGAAACGTGCCTTCCACGGTCTGCCATTCGGCAACTCGAATGGTGAGTTTGTCCTGCGAGCCGAGGCGGTAGTCGCCTGCGACGGCGATGTGGGGGACGACGAGCGACATGGCGAGGCACGTGGCCAGCAAACGCGCCCGCCGCAGGCGGCCGGAAACCGGGCTGCTGCGAAGGGCTTCGAACATATCTTTTTTCAACTGAACATTCCGATCCGCTTTAGCCCCATCGCCCGATGAGCTTGCGTCGAATGGCCGGCGCCAATATCTGGCGTTGGCCACCGGCCGGTCAGTAAGAGCCGCGCGACATCCAGACGGCCGGGACGGTCTTGATGATGATGCGAACGTCCTCGAACAGCGACCAGTTCTCGACATAGTGGCGGTCGAAGGCGACGCGGCTGTCATAGGACACATCGTTGCGCCCGCTGACCTGCCACAGGCCGGTCAGGCCCGGGCGGGATTTCAGGTAGTAGACCGCTGACGTGCCATAGATTTCCAGTTCGTCGCGCACGACCGGACGAGGGCCGACAAGGCTCATGTCGCCCTGCAGGATGTTGATGATCTGCGGCAGTTCATCGAGGCTGAGTTTCCTCAGTACGGCTCCGACACGGGTGACGCGCGGGTCGTTCTTCAGCTTGCGGGTCGCGATCCACTCGGCGTTGGCGTCCGGGTTGGTGGCGAGATAGGCCGCCAGCACCTTGTCGCCGTCCGGAACCATGGTGCGGAACTTCAGGCACGAAAAAATCCGCCCGCCGCGCCCGATTCGCCTGTGGCCGTAGAAGATCGAGCCGCCGTCGGAAAACTTGACGAGCAGCGCTATCATGACGAACAGTGGGCTGAGAGCGATCAAGCCAATCAGTGAACCGGTAATGTCGAAACTGCGTTTGAGCAGGCCGCCGATCGGCGGCGGAAAATCGATGTCAGCCTGCGAAAAGCCCGCTGTGGCCGACTTGGCAACATCCCTCATGCCATAAACTCCATGCGTTGAACGAATGGTTCGCGGCAAGATACCAAAAAAATGTTGCAGCGCAACACACAATTTCCAACCGCATTGAAATAGTCGCGTCATGAATTGACTAAATAATAAGCTAGTCATGCACAAATTTCGGCGTACTTAGCACGTTTGTGACAAGAAATGGGCATAGTTGGAAAAATACCGACATTTGTAGGGCGGTTTTTAGGCAAGCCTACCTGCCGACCAAGGTGCGGCGCATGTTAGTGCTTTAGCGCCAGGCGGTGCTTGGACAAAACCATCTAAAATACTACTCAATATTGGCTATTCTACTGAAAGATGCTGATGGCGGGAGATCGGCTTGAATCTCGTTGCGTGCGTTGCAGCATGGCGGAGTCGATCGCAAAAGCCCAATGAAAAATATCCGGAGTTGCCCTTGCCGCCTACTGCTCGTCTTAATAGAATTGCAAATTATATCTGTCACAGTGGCGACAGGTAGAAAAGGCCGGAAGCAACCGGCCGAGAGTGGGCGACCTTAACAAGCCCGCATGACAAGGGACGGCGCTCGGGTGGGGCAAAACGTTATATGTACCCGAGCCGGTTTATGGGCTGTTGGGTATGGCACTTCCAAAATTCATCCTCGGGATGATTTTCGCTCTGGCTATCGTGGTCGGCTGGTCCTGGCTGGGCGGCGTATCGATAGGCACAATACTGGTGCGCGTCATCATCTGCGCGGTTATCATCCAGGCGGGTTATTTCGTGCTCGTCTATGCCATGATCGCCAGGAGCCCGCCGACGCCGGCCGACATGGCTCGTGACGCTGAGCGAAAACTGAATGCGCCCGAAGTTGCCGAAGGCGAGAAGCTGAGCGCAAGGCGCGGCCTGCACTAGTCGCGGCTTATCAGCCTTACGCCGCGTTGGCGGGTTCGCTCTCCGGCTGTTCCCCCCGACGGCATCCTCGACGACCGGCTGCCGGTTTTTCTTCAGCCGCTGATATTGGCTTCGGCGATACGGCCGCATGGTAGCCTTTTATGGGTCAAGGCTGTTAATCATCTGTCGATCAATTGCAGGTTTGTCGGCGTCACCCCATGTGAGCCACGCCCAAACCCCGAGATCTTTTGAGCCGATTCCTTGTGCGTAGGGCAGGCGATCTCGGTAACGCTCTGGCTGCAAAATTCCGCACTGCAAAAGCAAGGGCTTTACGGCATCGAGGTTTTTGGTGATGCTTGCTTCGCACTGCAGCATAAGCGTCGCGCAACCGCTTTTTGGGAGACTGTGCGCCAAGTGGCCTTGCCGGATGGTTCATACGAAGGATTGCGCGCCGCTGACTATGATGGCGAGGTGGCCTATGTGCGGGCCTGCTTTTGCCGGGCCGGACGCCGCCGCCGGCGACGTGTCTACGCCTTGGTCCACTTCCTCGGCGAACAGCATATGACCCGCGGCGATGGGCAAGTACAGGGCGAGGGCAAGCGATATCACCTGTACGAGAGGCAAATCCATGTCGATGACGAAATCCGAGGTCTGCGTGATCATCGCGGCAAGAAACGCGGCAGCGACGATCGCTGTCGCCATCGCGTCCGCGTTGCGTGAAGCGGAAGTGGCGGAGGTCGTCGTCGTCGATGACGCATCCACCGACGACACCGCTGATGTCGCGCGATCCGCAGACGATGGTAGCGGGCGGCTCAAGGTGATGCGCCTCGATATCAATCGCGGCCCCTCCTTTGCCCGCAACGCAGCCATCGCCGGCTCGAAATCGCCGTTCATCAGCATTCTCGATGCCGACGATTTTTTCCTTGAAGGCCGATTTCGCAACCTGTTCGCCGGCGCCGATTGGGATTTCGCGGCAGACAACATCATGCTGATCAGGGATGACGCGACAGGCGATGCGACGAAAATCGTCGCGCCGCAGTTTGCCGCCGATCCGGAATTCCTCGATTTCGAGCGCTTCGTCGAAGGCAACATCTCCAGACGCCGCGTGCAAAGGGGTGAACTGGGCTTTTTGAAGCCGGTGATCAGCCGCGCCTTCCTCGACCGCCATGGCTTGCGCTACGACGAGGGCCTGCGGCTGGGCGAGGACTATGAACTCTACGCCCGCGCGGTCGCCCGTGGGGCGCGGTTCAAGGTCATTCGCTCCTGCGGCTACGGCGCCATCGTCCGCGCCGATTCGCTGAGCGGCCGCCACAAGACGCAGGATCTGAAGCGTCTGGCCGATGCGGACCTGGCGCTGCTGGCGATCGACACCCTGCCGGAAGGCTCGAAAGCGGTGCTGCGGCGGCATGAGCGGCACGTGCGCGACAAGTACCGGCTGCGCAATTTCCTCGACGTCAAGGCCGAGCGGGGGCTGGCATCGGCCGCTGCCTACGCCTTATCAAGCCAATCCAACCTCGTTCCTATCGTGCAGGGCGTCGCTTCCGACAAGCTTGAGGCGCTGTTTCGCCGTGTTGGCCTCGTGTCCAGGCAGAAGCACGTGCCGCCGCTGCGTTTTCTGATGGCCGGAACCAGCATGGGCAAGCAACGTTGACAGCGGCGCCGATCAGGCGCGATCTATTCACCAAGGGCACGTTCATCACGTAAACCATTTCGGCCGGATTTATGAGTTTACGAATTGGGTGGTTGCCTGTCGGCTCCGACGATGGCAGTCTATGGTGCGGTGCAGCAAATTGGATGACCAGCCGAACTGGCCCCCGATCGGATTGGTCTGATGTCTCCTTGATTGGAGCAGGACAATGCGACACGAGTTTTCTGAGCCCCGGCTGCGGGGATCGGCCAGAAGCCCGGCCCAAAAGCCGGCGATGACGGGAATCTGAGTTCATGGCCTCGATATTCGGTTTCAGATCAAGGGATCCGGCCCGCGACCGGCAGACCGACGTTTCGCGCCTTGATCGCCTGGCAAAGCTGTTCGAGCAGATCGCGGCCGAGATCGAGTCCGAGAAAGCCGGGCTTGAGAATCGCTACCGGACCAAGGCGACCAATGCCGCCTTCCTGATCGAAGCGATGGAAAACGGCTCCGCCTCCGACAAGCGGTCTTCGGAAGTCAGCGCGCTGACGCAGTCGATCCTGAATTGCGAACGCCGCATCGCGGCGCTGTCGCGCCAGGACGGCATGATGAAAGAGCTCCGTCATTCGCTGCATATGGTCTTCGATGACAATGCCGGTCCGGAAATAGCGGCCAAATTCGCCAAGCCCGCGGGCGCCAGCAGAGGTTGATGGTGACGGCTCGAAACTGTTCAACGGATTTGATGCAAGGCAGGAAAAGCAATTCGGGAGGGTCACAAAAGCAGGTCAAGGTTGCCCGTTTCAGGAGCGGTTCGAACGTCTACTTTGGGTTGGGGACGCGCAGCGCAAAGGTGAGTTTGATATGAATTCGGATCCGAAACCTACGTCCACAACAGCATTTGGCGCAGCGCCGCTCGCACAGCGGACCGCGCAAGCCGGCCGGCGGCGATTGGGTTCGCTCAGTGCCTTGCTGCTGGCTGCTCTTGGAGGTTTCCTGGTAACCCCCTCCTATGCCCAGGACATTCCGACATCGCCGTCCTTTGTCGACGATTTCAAAAGCTTCGATCGTGCGCGCTGGTATGTTTCCGACGGCTGGAACAATGGCAGCCATCAGAATTGCACCTGGTCGAAGCGACAGGTCAGCCTTTCGGACGGGGTGCTGTCGCTGGGCTTCGAGAAGCAGCAACTGAAAAACCGTGAGTTTGCCTGCGGCGAGGTCCAGACCAAGCAGCGCTTCGGCTACGGCACCTATGAGGCGCGGATGAAGACCGATACCGGCTCCGGCCTTAATGCTGCGTTCTTCTCCTATATCGGTCCATCCGACAAGCAGCCTTGGGATGAGATCGATTTCGAGGTCCTGACCAAGGACACTTCCAAGGTGCAGGTCAACGCCTATATTGCGGGCAAGGGCAAGAACGAGAAGCTGGTCGACGTGCCGGGTGGCACCGAGAGTGCTTTCAACGATTACGCCTTCGTCTGGCACAAGGACAGTTTGCGCTGGTACGTGAACGGTCAGCTGGTCAACACCATTACCGATCCGGCGAAATTGCCGACCCATGCGCAGAAAATATTCTTCAGCTTCTGGGGCAGCGATAGGATGACCGGCTGGATGGGAGCTTTCACGGATCCGGGCCGCAAACTTTCGCTGCAAATCGACCGCGTCGCATTCACGGCCCAGGGTGACCCCTGTCAATTTCCGGAATCGCTGGCATGCAGTGTAAAGTAGTTGGGAAAGTCGTGTTGAACTGGCCGGGCCGAAAACGGCCCGCTGCCTTGCATGGGAACGAAACCGAATGAATTTGACGGTGTTTGGAATTGGCTATGTTGGCCTCGTACAGGCGGCGGTGCTTGCCGAAGTCGGGCACCAGGTGGTGTGCGTCGACATAGACGCCGCCAAGGTCGAGCGGCTCAATCAGGGCCTGGTTCCCATCTTCGAACCTGGACTGGAAAGCCTGGTCAGGGAGAACCACGCCGCCGGCCGAATCAAGTTCACCACCGATGCCGCCGCTGCCGTCAGGCATGGCGAGATTCAGATGATCGCGGTCGGCACGCCGCCCGGCGAGGACGGCTCGGCCGACCTCAAATATGTGCTGGCCGTCGCCGAGACCATCGGCCGCGAGATGGACAAATCCAAGATCGTCGTCGGCAAGTCGACGGTGCCGGTCGGCACCTGCGAAAAGGTCAAGGCCAGGATCGCCGAAACGCTGAAGAAACGAGGCCGCGAGGATCTAACCTTCGACGTCGCGTCCAACCCGGAATTCCTCAAGGAAGGGTCTGCGGTCGCCGACTGCATGAAGCCGGACCGGATCATCGTCGGCACCGGCAGCGAGGACACCGAGGCGGTGATGCGCGAACTCTACGCGCCGTTCAACCGCAACCACGAGAAGATGATCGTGATGGACGTGCGCAGCGCCGAATTCACCAAATATGCCGCCAATTGCATGCTGGCGACCAAGATCAGCTTCATGAACGAGATGGCCAATTTGGCCGAGCAGCTCGGCGCCGACATCGAGGAGGTCCGCAAGGGCATCGGCAGCGATCCGCGCATCGGCTACCATTTTATCTATCCGGGTCTTGGTTATGGCGGCTCCTGCTTCCCAAAGGACGTGCGCGCGCTGATCAAGACCGCCGAAGGCGTCCAGTTCGATGCCAAGCTGCTGCGCGCGGTCGAGGAGCGCAACAACGCACAGAAATCGGTTCTCTTCGACAAGGTGGACCGCTATTTCAAGGGCAACCTCAAGGGCAGGACCTTTGCGCTGTGGGGTCTCGCCTTCAAGCCCGACACCGACGATATGCGCGAGGCTCCGGCGCGCACGCTGATGGAAGCGCTGTGGAAGGCCGGCGCCAATGTGCAAGCCTATGATCCCGAGGCGATGCAGGAATGCCAGGCCATCTACGGGCTGCGCGACGACCTGCTTCTGTGCGGCACCAAGGAGGCGGCACTGCGCGGCGCCGATGCGCTGCTGATCGCCACCGAATGGAAGAGTTTCCGCGCGCCGTCCTTCGACGCGCTGCGAGATGCACTGACTACACCGATCATCTTCGACGGCCGCAACCTCTATGACCCCAAGGTCATCGCCCGCCATGGCATCGAATATCACTCGATCGGCAGAATGGCGGCGTGACGGGAGGGCGGCACAACAAGGAGCCAGGTCCATGAAAGTTCTGTTTGCAGGCGGCAGCGGCTACACGCCGCAATTCAGCGGCGGCGTGCAGTCGAGCACCCACCACCTGGTCGAACAATTGCGCGAGAACGGTCATGATGCTTCCGTTCTGGCGGCGCTGTTCGGCGATGGCATGTTCGGCTTCAGGGCGCGCGCCAAGATGAAGCTCCTTCGTCAGCGCGCTGTCATCGACACTTTCCCGGGCTATCCGGTGGTGCGGGCATGGTTTCCCTGGGAAGCGGTCGGCTTTGCGGTCGAAAAGCTGAGGCCGGATGTTGCCGTGGTGCAATGTCACAACTCGGTTCCGATCGGCAGGGCACTGCAGGCCGAAGGCGTGCCCGTCGTCGTCTATCTGAGGAATGTCGAATTCCGCGAACTGGCCGGCGACCTGCGCGACCTGCATTCGGCGCTCTATATCGCCAATTCCGAGTTCACGGCGCGCACCTACAAGGCAAAATTCGATATCGATTCGACGGTCATTCCGCCGACCATCAATCCCGCGTTCTACTGCACACCGACGACAGGTGAATTTGTCACGCTCATCAATCCCTATGAGGAAAAAGGCTTCGACCTTGCAGTCCGCATTGCCGCCGCCTGTCCTGAGATCCCATTCCTGTTCGTCGAAAGCTGGAAGCTCGATGACGATCATCGGGCCCGGATCGAAACGACGATCTCTCCATTGCAAAACGTCAAGCTGGAAGGCCGCACCAGTGACATGAAGACGGTCTACGGCCGCACGAAGATACTGCTTGCGCCCAGCAAATGGGAAGAGGCCTGGGGCAGGGTAGCCTCGGAAGCGCATTGCAGCGGCATTCCCGTGGTCGGCTCACGTCGCGGCGGTCTGCCGGAAGCGATCGGCTCCGGCGGCGTGGTGCTGGACTACGACGCACCGCTTGCCGACTGGGTCTCGGCCGTCAGACGGCTGTGGAGCGACGGGGCCGAGTACAAGCGTCTATCGGCGGCAGCGACTCAGTTTTCAGAGCGACCGCAAATGAACCCGGACCGTCAGTTCGCTACGTTCATGGACGTTCTCGACAGCGCTCGGCGTGTCGGCCTGGAGCGGGCTGCCTAAGACGCGGTGCGTTGGAATCGACTTACCTGGCGCCTACGCTGCCAGGCGCCTGCAATCGCATAAACGCCCCTGAGCCAGTTCCAGGCCCAGCAATCCGCCGGGCAGTTCGATTCAAATGCTGCAGCGCAATATTCCTGTGGCAATGCAGCAATCAACGTGTATTCTGTCCGCATACATTAGGGCTGGCGCAACGCGGACCGCTTGGGGTCTAGGGCAAGCCCCAACCTTGCAGGCGGGCTATGCGTGTGGGCTTTGTCGTCGGCGGATTCCCTCTGCTTTCAGAAACCTTCGTCGTGGACCAGATGGCTGGGCTACTGGCGCGGGGCTTCGATGTTGAGGTCGTCTGCGATAGGACGAAAGGCGACGATCGGATAGACCGGCAAATGGAGCCGATGGCGACGCTGCTCGCCAGAACCCAACATTGGTGGAGATGGGCCGCTGGAATCAGCGAATTTGTACGCCGGCTGCCGCCGCGCCTGCGATACAAGGCTTCGACCGCTCTTGATATGGTTTTTGCACGCCGCCTGAACCACTGTGACGTGATTGTCGCTCACTTCGGACAGAACGGGGAAAGAGCGGCGGCGCTGAAGAAATGGAAGGTCCTCAAACCGCCTATCATAACCATCTTTCACGGCGCGGATGTCGCGATCCCCGCGCGGCAGGCAGTGCTTGCGACGCAATACGCTGGGCTAATCAAGCATGGCAGCTTGAACCTGCCGGTCAACGATTTCTTCCGCAGGATGTTGCTGGAAGCCGGTGCGTCTCAGGCAAGCACAACGGTCCATCACATGGGAATCGATCCCCGCGAAATAAGCTATCGCTGGGAATCGTGGGAAGGCACCCAGCTGATCGTGACGACGGTTTGTCGCCTGGTGGAGAAGAAAGGCGTCGAGTTCGCCTTGCGCGCCCTTGCCTCTCTGGCAGCGTCCCATCCTGAGATAGACTGGCGCTACGATATTGTCGGCGACGGTCCATTGCGGGTTGGTTTGGAGAAGCTGGCTGTGGAATTGGGCTTGGCGGGTCGCGTAACATTCCTTGGCAGCCTCCCCCACATGGAGGTGAAAAGACGGCTTCGCATGGCACATCTCTTCTTGCTTCCAAGCGTCACCGCCAGCGACGGGGACATGGAAGGCATTCCGGTCGCGCTCATGGAGGCCATGGCCGCCGGATTGATTGCGGTCAGCACGCATCACTCGGGAATCCCCGAGCTCATCGAGGATCAGGAGACAGGGTTGCTTGCACCCGAGCGAGACGTTTCAGTGCTTGCCACCAAGCTTGCCTGGGCAGCCGAACATCCGCAGGAATGCGAACGCATCGCAGTTGCCGCGCGCCGCAAGGTCGAGGACGACTTCAACGCCGATGTTCTGAATGAACGTTTTGCACAAATGGTTGCTCAACTGGCCACGTCGGCCTCTGCACCTGAACCCGGCAAGCATGCCGGCGCTGCCGAGGTCCTGGCGAGTCCTTCATCTGCGGGCCTTGGTGGCTGATCGGCAGACACGCCAAATTGCCGGAAATCTTGCTCCGCCGCACCAAAAATGTTGCAGTGCAGCAAAGCCTGTACTAATGTCCATCCCGGGTGGCCAACAGCGGTAGAATTCTATGCTGCATGTCTCGTGCCTTGGGCACGATGTTTTCGGCCCGGCCGTCGTCGGGCGCGCACCGGCTCCCAGTGCGGTTGACCTGCAGCCACCTTGCGAGGTTTCCGTGTCCCCTGCCGGTCCCCATGCGGGGCGGTTCACAACGGGCTGCTTGATCGGTATTCGCATGAATGCATCCTGCCGATGAAGATTTGCTTCGTAGTCGACAAGTTCCCCTCATTGTCGGAGACGTTCGTTCTCGACCAGATAGCCGGGTGCCTTGAGCGCGGCATGGAAGTCGGAGTCGTCTGCAATGAGATGTCCTTTGGCAAGGACGCCAATATCGACGATTCGCGCTGGCACGCGCTGCCGGGAAAGGTCGTATGCTGGTGGGGTCGCCTAGCTCGCTATCGCCCGCTACTCAGGAAGTGGTCTGGCAGGTTCTGGGATAAACTCTCGACCGCCATCGACATTGTTCATGCGCATAGGTTGCAGAATGCCGACGTGATCGTCGCCCATTTTGGCAACAACGGCATGCGCGTGGCCCGCGCTATTAAACGAGGCAGGATTTCCGCTCCCCTTATGACGATATTTCATGGCCGCGATGTCGGGGAGCCGCTGCATGACGATACGCTCGCGCGCTACAAGATTGTGTTCGAAAAGGGCGCTCTTCAACTGCCGGTGAATGCGTTTTTCCGCGATGCCTTGATCGACGTTGGTGCATCGCCGACGCAGGTTATGGTTCACCATATGGGCGTGCGGCCGAGCGAGATCGGCTATCGGTGGCGTTCATGGGAGCAAGCCACGCTATCTTTCATCTCGGTCTGCCGCCTGACTGAAAAAAAGGGCATCGAATATTCGCTTCGCGCGCTCGCCAGCCTGCCGCGGCGCAATTGGGTCTATTCTGTGATCGGAGGCGGAGAACTTCTGGAGGAGCTGAAGGGGATCGCCGCAAATCTCGGCATCGCCGACAGGGTGACTTTTCTTGGCCCGCGTCCGCACAGCGAAGTGAAGCAGCGTCTGCGCGATGCCCATGTGTTTCTGCTGCCTAGCGTCACTGCGCGCGATGGCGATCTGGAAGGTATCCCGGTTTCACTGATGGAGGCGATGGCCGCCGGCCTGACGGTGGTCAGCACATATCACTCGGGGATTCCCGAACTGATCGAGGATCAAAAGACAGGTTTTCTGGCTCCCGAGCGAGACGTCGCGGCGCTAACTTGCAAACTTGCCTGGATCGCCGAGAATCCGAAGCCCTGCGAGCAAATTGCCCTCGCCGCGCGCAAGAAGATCGAGGCGGACTTCAACGCAGATGTGCTGAACGAACGTTTCGCACAGATCGCCGAGCAGCTTGGCGAAACGAGGGTCGGTTCATGAATGTCAATCCGCCGCCCCCTCATTTTGGTCGTGTCGCCCTTCGTGGCGGGTTGGTAACGATCGGTGCGCAGGGCTTCAAGATGGCGATCCAGTTTCTCTCCGTCATCGTGCTCGCCCGTCTGCTCGTTCCCGAGGATTTCGGCCTGGTGGCTTCCGTCGGGCCGATCGTGGCCTTTGTTGGATTGCTTCAAAACCTGGGCCTCCAGCAGGCTGTGGTTCAGCGCAAGGACATCAGCGACCAGCAGCTCAACCAGGTTTTCTGGATCAGTGCGCTCGTCGGGCTGGGCAGTACCGTGGTAGTGGCCGGCATGGCGCCTGCGATTGCCGCTTTCTACGGCGATCAGCGCATGTCCGGCATTACCCTTGGCTCCGCCTTGCCGCTGCTCCTCGGCAGTCTTGCCGCGGTGCCGCTGGCATTGATGAATCGCCACCTGCAATTCGGCCAGCTCGCCGTGAATGATGTGATAAGTGCCGCCGCCGGACTTCTGGCCGCTGCGGTCGCAGCCTATGCGGGGCTTGGCTACTGGTCGCTGGTCATCGGCCCGGCTGTTTCAGCGGTTGTCGCATTGGCGGCCGCGTGGCGGGTGGCGCGGTGGAAGCCACTTCGCCCGGATTTGAAAGTCGATGCCGACATATTGTC
This sequence comes from Mesorhizobium sp. M0047, assembly GCF_040323315.1. Classification (NCBI taxonomy): domain Bacteria; kingdom Pseudomonadati; phylum Pseudomonadota; class Alphaproteobacteria; order Hyphomicrobiales; family Phyllobacteriaceae; genus Mesorhizobium; species Mesorhizobium sp. M0047. The sequence goes on from NZ_JAMYUW010000049.1 coordinate 25,954, forward strand.
GTTCGGCGCCAATCTGACGGGCTTCAATCTTGCCAACTTCTTCTCGCGCAATCTCGATAACATTCTCATCGGAAAATATTCCGGCGCGATCGAGCTCGGCTATTACGACCGCGCCTATAAGCTCCTGCTGTTCCCGCTGCAGAACATCAACCAGCCGCTGACGCGCGTGATGGTGCCTCTGCTAAGCCGCATCCATGAGGACAAGGCTCGATTTCGCGACATCTACGTGCGGACCAACTGGATGCTGGCTGCCGTTACCATGCCCGGCATCGCGGCGCTGACGATGACCTCCGATCAGGTCGTGGCGCTTCTCTTCGGCCAGGGTTGGGCGCCGGTGGCGCCGATTTTCGCCTGGCTGGGCATCGCTAGCCTGGTCCAGTCCGTTTCAAGCACCACAGGCTGGATATTCATCTGTCAGGGCAAGACGAAGACCATGTTCCACTGGGGCATCTATTCGTCACTGACGACCGTAGCCGCCTTCATCGTCGGCCTGCACTGGGGTGCCGTCGGCGTTGCCGCGGCCTATGCCATCAGCGGTTACGTGCTGCGCGTTCCCGTGCTTGCCGTGCTGGTCCATCGAGTCGGTCCCGTCACAGCCGCCGACTTTCTGGTCATGCAGGGGCTTTTCATTACCTCGTCCCTGCTCGCCTGGCAGGCGTACTCGTGGTTGCCGGCGTCGCTGACCGGACAGTCAGACCTGCTCGCGGTCTTTCTCGCGATTGCTCTCAATTACGGGATCGGTCTCATTCTCATGCTTGCGGTCGCCCAGTCGCGCCGCGCGGTGTTCACCACCCTGTCCAACGCCGCGCGCAACATCCGCTGAGTGACCGTCGATCAACGGTGCCAGCAGGCTTGTGGCCGACATCGCCGAGGCATGCTCCTCAAGCACGGCCTGAAGGCTGGTCTGGCGATAGAGGTTGAGGTTTGCTGCAAATCTGCCGAGCTTTTCACTCGCTTCCTCTGACGTCACTGTGTCGATGTCGAGCAGCACGTCGGCGACACCGATCCGTTTGGCCACTTCCTTGGTCTTGAACTCATAGGCGATTGGCAGCACCGGCGTGCCGACACAAAGCGACATGATCATCATGTGCATACGCGTGGCGACCACGAAGTCGAAGCCTTTCACCAGTGCCATCAACTGTTCCGGCGTGTGGAACGCAGCGTCTACGGTCACATGTTTGGCGATCTCCGGATCGAGTTCGTCGACGATCGCCCGCGCGGTCTTGGAATCGTCATGCGCGTATTCCGGCACCCCCTGACACGTGGAGACGAACGTCACCTCCTTGCCGTGGTCCCTGACGAGAATCGACGCGATCTCGCGGATCGAATCGAGATAGCGGCGCATGCCGCCTTCGCCATCGCTGACGTAATTCCAGTGGCGGACGGAAATGGCGACACGGCCCGTCGGCGCCGGCGGCTGACCGGAGGCTAGAATTTTCTCGATCCTGTCGGTATCGGCAAGGGCGAAGACGGCATCGGCCACCACGTGGCATTTGCCGAAATCCTTCACCAGATCCTGGATATGGTTTCTGGACCGTTCGTCACGCAGCAGGATGAGCGGGCTGCGGTCGAAGATCGGGCTCAGTTCCTGGCGGTTGTAACTTTTATTGAACGGGCCGAGGGATTGCGTGAAGAAGACCGGATCCTTGCCGAGCACGGCATCAAGCCGGAACTGATTGAGACGTCTTTCGAGATTGTAGTTCTCGACGAGATAGGTCCCGCCTGTCGTGACCACGAGATCGGCGCCAGTGTAGATATCGAGGCTGCGACGGTCACTCCGGCTGAAGAAAGCGCCAATCGCGCTGCTCCCGAACCACCGCAGGGCCTGAAGGACAATTTTGTTGTAGATCGGCTTGATCCAGTTCTTCAGTCCATCGCCATTCTTATACCGGAAAAGGGACTCCGACAGCAGCTTGTGAAATTCAAGGTCCGGATAATCCCTTTGCGGGTAAAGCCTCGCCGCGACCTCGGGCTGGCTGTCGAAGATGAAGAATTGCAGGTCGCTCCCGGCGACTGCCTTTAGGATGTGCCGGATCGCTAGCAAAATCGCTGCATCCCCGGTGTTCAGGCAGACTGTGTTTTCGACCACGATCTTCATGGAATTACCTCATATCGTCAGCAGATTCCGCGGCCAGGCCAGCGGTGCTTAAGACGGGGGTGACCGAAAAATGCTGCACGCCAGGACGATCCCGATGCGCTCCGCGTCACGATTTAGGGCGCCGCACCAGGTGACCAACCGCACGGTCCGAGTGGCGCTAAAAGCTAGCCCGAGATTAACGCCTCAATTTTGCAGTGCAACAGAAAAGGTGGATCGTTGCACCAAAAATGTTGCGATGCAGCAAGACCTGTACTAGGATTCCTATGGGTGGGCCAACAGCGGTCGAGTTTTCATGCTGCATGTCTTGTACCTTGTGCACGACGTTTCCGACCCGGCAGTGCGCCGAAGGATTACGATGCTCAGGGCAGGTGGGGCCCAGGTCACCTTGGCCGGCTTCCGTCGCACCACGACTCCGATAGCGGATGTCGAGGGATTGCGGCCGATCGACCTTGGCGCGACGCGTGACGGGCGATTCGGCCAGCGCCTCGCGGCGGTCGCCAAGGCGACGTTATCGATGGGCTCGAAGCTTGCCGGAGTGCCGAGGCCCGATCTCATCATCGCGCGCAACCTGGAAATGCTGGCGCTCGCCCGCCGCGCGAGGTCAGCCTTAGGTGCGTCGGTTCCGATCGTATACGAGTGCCTCGATATTCATCGCCTGGTGCTGCGCAACGATGTCCTGGGCAAGGCGCTGCGCGCCACCGAACGCTTTTTGGCCAGGGACGTGAAGCTGCTGGTTACCAGTTCGCCGGCCTTCATAGCCAATTACTTCAAGCCGTTCGGCCAGGTCGCGGCACCCATCGAGCTGGTCGAAAACAAGTATTTCGAGGTCGCGGCGGTCTTGCCTGGCGATGCTGAAGCGGTTGAGAGCCCGCCCGGCCCGCCGTGGCGGATCGGCTGGTTCGGCGCCCTGCGCTGCCGCCGTTCGCTCGAGTTGCTGGCCGATTTCTCCCGCCGAATGGAGGGACGCTTCGAGGTCGTGCTGCGCGGCCGCCCGGCTTTGTCCGAATTCCCGGATTTCCATGGCTTCGTCGAAGCCGAGCCGTGGCTGTCGTTTCGCGGGCCCTACCGCAACCCGGAGGACATGGCGGCGATCTACAAGGAAGTCCATTTTTCCTGGGCAATCGATTTCTTCGAAGCCGGGCAGAACTCCGAATGGCTTCTGCCAAACCGGCTCTATGAGGGCTGCCGTTTCGGCGCGGTGCCGATCTCGATGGGCAACACCGAGACCGGGCGGTTCCTAAAACAGCAGGATATCGGTGTGTTGTTGCCGCAGGCGTCGCCCGAAGCGCTCGAAGCCGAACTCGGCAAGATGGAGGAGCATCGCTTTGCCAGGCTGAAAGGGCGTGTTCTTGCCCGCAACCCAAGGACCTGGAGCTACGATCGCAGCGATTGCCGGGCGCTCGTCGAGCGGCTGCGCAGCCTGACCGCCATGCCCGGCTCCTTTGCGGCCGAGGCATTGGCATAGGATGGGCAGAGATGGACAGTGGCAGGATGGACAGAGGTTGATGACGCAGACTGAAAAGCCTTCATCCAGCCTGATCGTTATCCCGTGTCTGAACGAAGCCGCCCATATCGGCGCGCTGCTCGATCAATTGCGACCCGCGGCAGCCAGGCTTGACGCCCGGATCATTGTCGCTGACGGCGGCAGCACCGACGGCACGCTGGCCATCGTCAAGGATATCGTTGCGAAGGACCAGCGCGTTGTCCTGCTTAACAATAAGCGACGCATCCAGAGCGCGGCGATCAATCTCGCCGTCGGCACGTTCGGCGAGGGCGCCGACTATCTGATCCGCATCGATGCGCATGGCGGCTATCCCGACGACTATTGCGACCGGCTGGTCGAGGAGGCATTGGCCACCGGGGCGGATTCGGTTGTCGTTTCGATGCTGACCAGCGGCAGCGGCACCGTGCAGAAGGCCGCCGCCGCGGCACAGAATTCCAAGCTCGGCACCGGCGGCTCGAAGCATCGGCATCTTTCGGGGGGAGAGTGGATCGACCACGGCCATCACGCACTGATGCGGATATCGGCCTTCGAGGCAGTCGGCGGTTATGACGAGACGTTCAGTCACAATGAGGACGCCGAGCTCGATTACCGGCTGAGACAAGCCGGCTACAAGATCTGGATGAGCGGCAAGACGCAGATGGTCTACTATCCACGCGCCTCGCTCAGCGGCCTCTATTTCCAGTATCTCGGCTATGGCCGCGGCCGCGCCAAGAACGTCCTCAAGCATCGCGTCATCCCAAAGGTCCGGCAGATGGTGCCGCTGTTGGTGTTTCCGGTCGTGCTGTTGGCCGCCTTCTCCTTTGTGTATTGGCTGGCGGCAGTGCCGCTGCTGGTCTGGGCTTCGGTATGCCTCTTCTATGGCCTGTCGACGGCCATCCGCCAGCGCAATGCCGATATCGCGCTTGCCGGCGTTTCGGCGATGGTCATGCATCTTGGCTGGTCGGTCGGCTTCTGGCTGCAGCTTCTCGGCCTCGGGTCGCGACGCGAGGCGGCGTGATGGCGGCGCAGGGCAAGAAGCGCAGCATTGACGTCGGCGTCTGCACGTTCCGCCGGCCGGAACTGGCCGACACGCTACGCTCGCTCGACGCCATGGACATGCCTGAAGGGTTCGATGTCAGCATCGTCGTCGCCGACAATGACGACGCCCCGACCGCCCGCGACCTGGTGACGGCGCTGTCGCGGGAATTGACGGTGCCGATCCGCTATCAGCATGCTCCGGCGCGTAACATTTCGATCGCCCGCAACGCCTGCCTCGACGCCAGCACTGCGGATTTCGTCGCCTTCATCGATGACGACGAGACGGCCACGCCCGCATGGCTCGTCGAACTGGTCGCCATGGCTGAAGCAAGCGATGCCGCCGCTGTGCTCGGCCCGGTCAGGGCGCACTATCGCCCGGATGCGCCGGACTGGATGCGGCGCGGCGATTTCCATTCGACCTTGCCCGTCTGGGTGCGCGGCGAGATCCAGACCGGCTACACCTGCAACGTCCTGCTCCGGATGGGATCTGGGAGCCTGCGCGGCCGCCGCTTCAGCCTGGCGCGCGGCCAGACCGGCGGCGAGGACACCGAGTTCTTCGACCAGATGCACAAGTCCGGAGGCCGCATCGCTTTTGCGCCGGAAGCCTGGGTCGACGAGGTGGTGCCGCGCACAAGGGCGGCATTCGACTGGCTCGGCCGCCGCCGCTTCCGCGTCGGGCAGACGCATGGCCATCTTCTGGGGCGCAACGCGCGCGGCATCGGCCTGGTCAAGCAGGTCGGCCTGGCGTCGGCGAAGGCCATCTATTGCTTCGCCTCGGCACTTCCGGTCCTCATCAGTCCGGTTCGAAGGAACCGAAGCGTGCTGCGCGGCATTATGCATGTCGGCGTCGTCAGTGGGCTGGTCGGCATTCGCGAAATCCGGCTCTACGGTCAGCCTTCGCCACAGGAGGGAGGCAAGCGTGCAGCCTGATGTGAGCTTCGTGATTGCCGCCTTCAACGCCGAGGCGACCCTCGACCGGGCGATCGCCGGCGCCATCGCCCAGAACAACGTCAGCGTCGAAATCATCGTTGTCGACGACAAGTCGAGCGACGCGACGCTCGATGTGGCGCGGGCCTATCCGCAGGATATCGTCCGCGTCGTCGCTCTGGCCAGCAATCGCGGCCCTGGCGGGGCCAGGAATGCTGGCCTCGACGCCGCCCGAGGCAGGTGGATCGCGGTTCTCGATTCCGACGACGCCGTCTTTCCCAATCGGCTCGCCGCCATGATCGCGCGTGCCGAGAGTGCAGGCGCCCAGATCGCCGTCGACAACCTCCAGGTCATTCGCGAGGACGGTATCATCGAGGCCGCGATGTTCCCGCGGCACTATCTGGAAGGCTTGCGGGAAATTTCGCTGGCCACTTACATCGCCGGCAACATCCTCTTCGAATCTAAGTTCAATCTCGGCTATCTCAAGCCGATCTTCCAGCGCGAGTTCCTGAACGAGAACGGGCTTCGCTACGATGAAAAACTGATCATCGGGGAAGACTACATCCTCCTGGCCAACGCCTTGGCCATGGGCGGCAAATGCGTCGTCGAACCTGATATCGGCTATGCCTATCATATCCGCAGCGGCTCCATCTCCCGTGTGCTCGAGCTTCACCATATCGAAGCCATGCACAGGGCAGATGCGGTGTTCGCTCAAACCCATCAGATGGATGACGCCGCGCGGGCCGCGTTCGCCCGGCGCGGCCGCAGCCTGCGCACGGCCGCCTCATTCCTGTCGATGGTTCAGCACATCAAGGCGCGGTCGCCATTCAAGGCGATCCTGACAGCACTCGGCGACCCGGCGGCGGTCAGGCATATGGGCATGCCGATCGCCGTGCGGTTGCGAAGAATGGCGGCGCAGTTTGCCGTTGGGGTGGGCAGGTGAAGATGCAGGCACATGGAGAGTTTTTCGTGGCCTGTGAATGGACTGAAGTCGATCTCCTCAGAAGGAATTTGCGATGAAGAAAATCAGGAAGGCCGTCATACCGGTGGCGGGGCTTGGAACACGGTTCCTGCCGGCGACCAAATCGATGCCGAAGGAAATGCTTCCTGTCGTTGATAGACCAGTCGTGCAATATGCGGTGGACGAGGCCTTCGAGGCCGGCATCGAGCACATCGTGTTCGTGACCGGTCGCAACAAGGCGGTAATCGAGGACTATTTCGACCTCCATCCGGAACTGATCGGAACCCTGGAACAGACCGGCAAGAAGACGCAGTTGCAGTCGCTGGAAAGCCTCTTGCCGGTGGCCGGCGCCACCAGCTTCATCCGCCAGCAATCGCCGCAAGGGCTCGGCCATGCCGTCTGGTGCGCGCGCGAAGTCATCGGCAACGAGCCCTTCGCCTTGCTGCTGCCGGACATGGTCTCCTTTGGCGGGCGCGGATGCCTCGCCGAAACCGTCGACCTATATGAACGCACCGGCGGCAATGTCATCGCCGTCGAGCGTTGCGAACCGACCGAGACCAACAAATACGGCATCGTTGGCCGCGGCGCCGAGATCGGCAGTGGCTTCGAGGTGACGGCGATGGTCGAAAAGCCGGCGCCGGCCAACGCGCCGTCGAATTTCTACATCAACGGCCGCTACGTCCTGCAGCCCGAGATCTTCGCGCTTCTGGGCAATCAGCAGCGCGGCGCCGGCAACGAGATCCAGCTGACGGACGCCATGGTGCGTCTATCAAAGGATCAGCCGTTCTTCGCCCAGCCTTTCAAGGGTCGCATGTTCGACTGCGGTTCCAAGGAAGGGTTCATCCAGGCCAACATCGCCTTCGCGCTCGCGCGCGACGACATGAAGGGCCCGGTTTTCGAGATGCTTCAGGAGTTCGTCCGGTCGCATGAACGTCAGGAAGAAGCCGCATAATGCCCATGTTTTGGGAGCATTTTCAGATGGTGGATGGCGCGGGGCTATAGGCCCCGCGCTGTCTGGCACGAAGTTTGCGTCGCTTTTGCGCAAACACTCCCGATCCTGGCGGCGCCTGCAAGCCAAAGCATGATCCCGGAAAGTGGGTCCCGGTTTCCGGAAAAGATCATGTTCAAATAGTGAGATAGAGCCCATTGCGATCAATCGGAATGGGACCGGCTCTAGAATTGGACCGAAGATGAACTATGCCAACTTTCCTCTCGACAAGAGGATGCCATTGCCGAATTCCGACGCAGGAGACGGCGAAGACTTCATCGATATCGAGCGGCTGCTTGGCATGGCTGCGCGGCAGGCCAAGGTGGTTGCCGTGTGCGCTGTCATTGGCCTTTTCCTGGGCGTGCTCTATTTGCAGACGACGCCGCCCAAATATCAGTCGTACGCGAGCGTGCTGATCGACGAGGGCTTGAACAAGATTGTCGACGACATTTCGGCCGCGTCGACAACCATGCAGACCGATTCCGCCATCCTGAGCCAGATCGAAATCCTGACCTCGACGCGGCTTGCTTCGGTCGTCGTCGACAAGCTGAAGCTCGACCAGAATGATGCGTTCATGAATCCGCCCGTATCGGCTCTGGCGACGGGCGTCGGTTTCGTCCGAAGCGTGATCCAGTATGTCCGCCCCAGCCCTTCCATGCCGGGTGTTGGCGACATCAGCAAGCTCGACCCCGCCGCCCGCGACGCGCTGATGGCGACGTCGCGTCGCGACTACGCAATCCTCAAGCTGCAAAGCGAGGTGCAGGCGGAGCGCGTCGGGCGAAGCTTCGTGATCACGCTAGGTTATCAGGCGACGGATCCGACCCTCGCAAACGCGGTCACCAAAGCCTATGCCGATGCCTATCTCGCCGATCAGCTCGATGCCAGCTTCGACGCCACCGAGCGGGCGGCGGTCTGGCTGCAGGGTCGGCTGACGGAACTGCGCCAGAGTTCCCAGGCAGCCTCGCTCGCCGTTGAGAAATTCAGGGCCGAACACGGGCTCGCCGCCAACAGCGATGGCCAGCTGATGAGCGACAAGCAGCTCTCCGATCTCAATGCGCAGCTCATCGTGGCGCAGGCCGACACCGCGCGCGCCAGCGCCCGCTACCAGCAGTACAAGGCGATTGTCGACAGCGGTTCCGACAACGCCTTCAAGGATGCCGCCATATCGAGCGACCAGCCGAGCAGTTCGGTCATCGCGGCGCTCAAGACCCGCTACCTGGCGGTGTCCAAGCGGCTGCAGGACGTCGAGGCGAATTTCGGTCCCGAGCATCCACAGGCGGTTGCACTCGCCAAAGAGAAGGCCGACATCTCGACCCAGATTTTCGGCGAACTGAAGCAGCTGACCGAAAGCTATCGCAACGAATATGAGGTGGCGCAGACCCGCGAGACCGCGCTCAGGGCCAACGTAGCGGCCGCACAAGGCAAGAGCTCCGTCGACAACCAGACGCAAGTCAAGCTGCGTGAACTCGATCAGCAGGCGACGGCGCTCACCACGCTCTATCAGACATTCCTCGGCCGTTATGAGGAAGCCGCGCAGCAGCAATCCTTCCCGGTCGGCAAGATCCGCATCATCTCGGACGCTTCGATGCCGCTTAGCGCGTCAAGCCCGCGCACAATTGTCGTGCTTGGCCTTTCGCTGGTTCTTGGCATGCTGATGGGCGCCGGCTTCGGAGGCCTGAACGAGTTCAACGAACGGTTCTTCAGGACCGGCGAGGATGTACGCGACCGCGTCGGTCTGAAATTCCTCGGCTATCTGCCGATGATCGGCGGCAAACTCGGCAAGGAGGAAAAGCCGGGCGAGACCCAGGTGGATGCCAAGACCGCCAAATCGCTGTCGGCTGCGGAAAAACGGGCGCGCATGCGGGTCAGCATCGATTCGCCTGCCTCGATGTTCTCCGAGACGCTGCGCAGCGCCAAGATCGCCTTCGACGTCGTATTGGAAGGGCAAGGCAGCCGCGTCATCGGCATCATCTCGGTGCTCCCCGGCGAGGGCAAGTCGACGGTCGCGGCCAATCTCGCCGGCCTGCTTGCCACCAACGGTGCCAAGACCTTGCTGATCGACGGTGACATGCGCAATCCCGGCCTCAGCCGGGGCCTTGGCATGGAAGCCGAGCAGGGCTTGATGGAGGCGGTGGTCAACGGCCTGACCTGGCAGTCCGTCGGCAAGATCGACAGGCAGACAAAGCTGGCGATCATCCCGGCAGCGCTGCGCGGCAACTTCTCACATACGAGCGAACTTCTCTCTTCGGCGGGCATGCGGCGTTTTGTCGAGAACGCCAAGGAGACATTCGAATACATAGTCGTCGATCTGCCGCCGCTCGGACCCGTGGTCGATGCCAAGGCCTTCGCGCCGCTGGTCGACGGTTTTGTGCTCGTCACCGAATGGGGGAGCACGCCGCGCGCAATGGTCAGGTCGATGCTGGAATCCGAACCCTACGTCGCCAACAAGATCGTCGGCGCGGTGCTGAACAAGGTCGACCTGAAGAAGCTGGCCAAATACGGGTCGTTCGGCGGATCGGAGAAATTCTTCGACAAATACTCGACCTACTATCTGGAAAAGTCGGAGGTGCGCGGCAAGGCACCGGTCTGATTTGACCGCTGCCCGGGCAATGCCGGCCGCGTTCCGTTCATCGTGACGCTCCGGCGCGGACGATCGCCACCCAAGCATGGCCGCGCCGACAACGTAGTGGATCGTGTAGTAGAGTGCATTCTCCGTGCACAATAAAAGACTGCCCGCCGATCCTAAAAGCCGCACCGACAAGTAAACCGCTTCAGCGGCTCAAAGGCCGATCCCGCGCGCCTTCAGGGCGGCGGAGATCTCGTCGAGAATGACCGGATCGTCGATGGTGGCCGGCATCGCCCATTCTTCCTTGTCGGCGATCTTTTGCATGGTGCCGCGCAGGATCTTGCCCGAGCGTGTCTTGGGCAGGCGCTTGATCGTCACCACCGTCTTGAAGGCGGCGACCGGACCGATGCGTTCGCGCACCAGGCCGACCACCTCACCTTCGATCAGGCCGATATCGCGTGTCACGCCCGCGTTCAGCACCACGAAGCCGAGCGGAACCTGCCCCTTCATCGCATCGGCAATGCCGATGACCGCGCATTCGGCGACATCGGGATGGGCCGAAAGCACCTCCTCCATGGCGCCGGTCGACAGCCGGTGGCCGGCGACATTGATGATGTCGTCGGTGCGGGCCATGACGTAGAGATAGCCGTCCTCGTCGACCATGCCGGCATCCGCGGTCTTGTAGAAGCCGGGAAACTCGTCGAGATAGGCTTGGCGGAAGCGTTGATCGGCGTTCCACAGCGTCGGCAGGCAGCCGGCTGGCAGCGGCAGCTTGACCACCACATTGCCCAGCGTGCCGCGCGGCACCTCGTGGCCCGCATCGTCGAGCACGCGAATGTCGTAGCCGGGCATAGGCACGCCGGGCGAGCCGTATTTCACCGCCAGCAGGCCGAGGCCGGCGGGATTGATCGTCATCGGCGAGCCGGTTTCGGTCTGCCACCAATGGTCGATCACCGGCACGTTCAGCTTCTGCTCCGCCCATTTGATGGTTTCCGGGTCGGCGCGCTCGCCGGCAAGGAACAGCGTGCGGAATTTCGACAAATCGTATTTCGCGATGAACTCGCCCTTCGGATCCTGCCCCTTGATGGCGCGGAATGCGGTCGGCGCAGTGAAAAGTGCTACGACGCCATATTCCGATATCACCCGCCAGTAGGTGCCGGCATCGGGCGTACCGACAGGCTTGCCCTCAAACAGGATGCTGGTACAGCCATGCAGCAGCGGCCCGTAGACGATATAGGAATGCCCGACCACCCAGCCGACATCGGATGCTGCCCAGAACACCTCGCCCGGCTTGACGCCGAACTCGTTTTCCATCGTCCATTTCAGCGCGACCATGTGACCGCCATTGTCGCGCACGATGCCCTTGGGCTGGCCGGTCGTGCCTGATGTGTAGATGATGTAGAGCGGGTCGGTGGCAAACACCGGCACGCAGTCGACATTGGCGCCGGCTGCCCGTTCGCGGGCGACGGCATCGGCGTAGTCGATGTCGAAATGCTCCTTGAGTTCGCAGCGCAGCTGGTCGCGCTGCAGGATCAGGCAGGCGTCCGGCTTATGGCGGGAGATCTCTATCGCCTTGTCGAGCAGCGGCTTGTAGGCGACGACGCGACCCGGCTCCAGGCCGCAGGAAGCGGAAATGATCAGCTTCGGTCTGGCATCGTCGATGCGGGTGGCAAGCTCATGCGAGGCAAAGCCGCCGAACACCACGGAATGCACCGCGCCGATGCGGGCACAGGCAAGCATGGCGATGGCCGCCTCCGCCACCATCGGCATGTAGATGATGACGCGGTCGCCCTTGCCGATGCCGCGGTTCTTCAGCACCGAGGTGAGTGCGACCACCTCGCGCTTGAGTTCAGCATAGGTGAACTTCTTGACCGTACCGGTGATGGCGCTGTCATGGATCAGCGCGATCTGGTCGGCGCGTCCGCCCGCCACATGGCGGTCGATGGCGTTGTAGCAGGTGTTGCAGGTGGCGCCGGTAAACCAGCGGCCATAGACGCCGGCAGCGGCATCGAACACCTTGTCGTAGGGCGAATACCAGTCGATGGCGCGGGCCGCATCCGCCCAGAATTGTTCCGGGTCGCGTTTCCAGCCCTCATAGACCTCGTGATAGCGTGAAGTCATCCGGCTCCTCCCCAGGAATGATTTTCAACCCTCCAGATAGCGCGCTCTACCCTTGGCCGCAAATGCGCGCTGTTGTGCTGATGACATTTGAGCTGGGGGAGGCGCTATCAACGGCCGCGACCGCCGCCTCATTGCCGTGACCGGTCAGCCGCGCCAACACGCATCGAGCGCCCAGGCAGGCGGAATCCGCTTGGTGAAAGCCAGTTTCTCTAGATCGGCAGGGCCACAAGCATAAGGCCAATGCCGCCAGCGATCAAAATAACCGTCGCCAGCGCTTTTCTGTGACGTTCGAAGCTCGACGGAGCCCGCTCCCAATTGTAACGCATTACGCTATCTCCCCACGACCCAGGCAGGTTTTACCTTACTCTACGGAAGAAAAGCAACGGCCGAGCCGGTCAGTTCGGTTGCTTGTCGCCTCGCCTTGACGACTATTTCTGGACGTTTCCTGTCGGGAACGGTCAGCGGAGGCGATTTCGCGACCGGGAGGATTTGTCAAAAGGCAAACCGCAGGTGCCGCCCGCCGGCGGGAGCTCGAGGTCGACAAGGGGACGCTCGATCAGTTGGTCACGGATCTGATCTCGACGGCTGGCGCTTCTGGATCGGCGTAGGGCAGCAGCAGCTTTTTCTTCGGGTGGCATGAGAGATGGCAGCATCAACCCGGACAATGTTGCGGCTAAAGAATTGTCCGGGATAGTTGCAGAAAAGCGGGGTGTAAGCAGCTCTACATGCCCCAGCGCAGCGCCGCCGTGTGCACTGGCGCGTCCCAGAATGCGGTCGTCTCATCGTCGAGCATGGTGAGTGTGATCGAGCAGCCGGCCATGTCGAGCGAGGTGACGTAGGAGCCGACCAGCGAACGGGTCACCGTCACGCCATGCGTCTCAAAGATCGCCCGCGCGCTGTTGTACATCAGATAGAGTTCCATCAGCGGCGTGCCGCCGAAGCCATTGACGAACAGCAGCGCCGGGCCTTTCGCCCTGTCGCCGAGATCGCCCAGGATCGCGGCACAAATCTCCTGCGCGATAGCATCGGCGCTTTTCAACGTGTCGCGCCGGCGGCCGGGTTCGCCATGGATGCCGACGCCGAATTCCATTTCGCCGTCGCCGATGTCGAAAGTTGGCTTGCCCGCTGCCGGGACCGTGCAACTGGTCAGTGCCACGCCCATCGAGCGGGTTGCAGCGTTGACGCGGTCGCCCAGCGCCTTCAGTGGCGCCAGCGCCAGGCCATGTTCGGCCGCCGCTCCAACGATTTTTTCCACCACCAATGTACCGGCGACGCCGCGCCGGCCCGTCGTATAAGAAGAATTCTCGACGGCGACATCGTCATTGGTCACGATCTGCTGGGCGCCTTCCGACATCTCGGCCGCCATGTCGAAATTCATCACGTCGCCCTCATAGTTCTTGACGATGAACAGGCAGCCGGCGCCGGTGTCGACGGCTTCCGCCGCTGCCAGCATCTGGTCCGGTGTCGGCGAGGTGAACACCTGGCCGGGGCAGGCGGCGTCCAGCATGCCGTGACCGACAAAGCCGCCATGCAGCGGCTCGTGGCCGGAGCCGCCGCCGGAGATCAGCGCCACCTTGCCCGGCCGCAAGGTCTTGCGGCGGACAAATTTGTGCTCGTCGCCAAGCATGAGAATGTCGGCATGAGCTGCCGCGAAACCGTCGAGGCTCTCGGTCAGCACCGTGTCCACCGAATTCATGAATTTCTTCACGGCCGTCTCCTCCCGAAATGGGCCTGACATCAAAGCAATTCCAGGCAAAGTGTGTAACGGTTTTCCGTCCGGAATTGCGTACAAACTCCAAAGGGTCAGCCACCCTTGCCGGTGATGCTGGTGATCTTCTGGATGAAATCGTTCACAGCCCTGTCGAGCGCGGCGTTCTGCTTGTCGTCGCCGAAATCCGGCACGACGAGCGAAACATGGCGCGTCTTGCGCATGCCTGCCGCGATCGACATTTTCCCCGGATGCGCCTGGTGATAGGCCGCGAGAAACTGATCGCGCTCTGCCGGGCTGAAATGGCACACCGAAAATATAGCCGGCAAATGTTTGGACGGAATCGGGATCGAATACGCCGGACTGGAAATCTGCGTGACGAAGCTGCGGTGTTTGCCGAGCGCATCTGCAAGGCGCTGGCGCATGCCGGACGGGCGCTGGTCGATGACGTGCGACAGGATCGTCTTGTAGGCGCGGATTGCCTCTTCGGAGCCAGGTTCGGGTTTCTTGTCGATCATGCCAGCCGCGCCTAAATCGAAATGTCGGCGATGGCCGCCTTGGCCATGGCAAGTTGCGCCGGAGCGACGGAAAGGTCGCGCAGGCCGGCCTCGAGCAGTGACGGGATTGAGGCGGGGTCCGCGCCGGCATCGCCGCACAGGCTGACCGGGATATTTTCACGCGAGCCAAACGCGGTCACGGCAGCGATCAGCCGCAGCACGGCAGGATGACGAACCGAATTCAGATGTGCCACCGCGGCATTGTCGCGGGCGGCCGCCATGACATATTGGGTGAGATCGTTTGAGCCGATAGAAAAGAAGTCGACCTCGGCAAGCGCTTCCGGCGCGATCGCCACCGAAGGCACTTCGACCATGATGCCGAGTGGCGGCATCTTTTGGGCGATGCCGCGCGCGGCAAGCGCGGCCTGTTCCTCAGCGAATATCGCCGCTGCCTGCCTGTATTCCTCAATAACGGCGATCATCGGGAACATCACCTTCAGACTGCCGTACACGGCTGCGCGCAACAGCGCACGGATCTGTACACGAAAAACCTCCGGTCTTGCCAGCGACAGCCTGATGCCGCGCAGGCCAAGAAACGGGTTGCTCTCCTCGACGGTGAAGCCGGGCACCGGCTTGTCGCCGCCGGCATCGACGGTACGGATCGTCACCGGCTTGTCGCCGGCCCACTCCAGCACCTTGCGGTAGGCGCGATATTGCGTCTCCTCATCCGGAAGCGTCCTGCCGAAGAGGAATTCGGTGCGCATCAGCCCGACACCGTCGCAGGTAGCGATGTCGACGGCGTCGACTTCGGACGGGTCGGCGATGTTGACCTGCACGCGAACGGACGTGCCGGTTCTGGTCACCGCCGGCCGCGCCAGGAAAGTCCCAGCCCGGTCGCGGCGCGCCGAGAACGATGACGACGATTGGCGAAAGGCGGCGATATCGGCCTTGGAGGGTGACAGCACGATGCCGCCATGTTCGGCGTCGAGCAGGGCGATGCCCGCAGGGTGAGCCGGCGAAGCGCCCAGCCCGACGACCATGGGAACGCCGCGCGAGCGCGCCAGCATGGCGACGTGGCTGGCGGTGCTGCCTGCCTCCAGCGCGATCCCGCCGCCGCCGCTCCAGTCGGTTTCGAGAAAGCGCGTCGGTGCGATGTCCTCCCCATAGAGAATGGCGCCGGCCGGTGCCTGGATGTCGCTGTCCTTGGTCAGTGCCCGCAGCACCTGGTCCCTGATGTCGCGTATGTCGGCGGCACGTGCGCGGAAATAGTCCTGGTCCGAGGCATCGTAGCCGGCGATCTCGGCGTCGAGCGCCTGTCGCCACGCCACATCGGCGGGTTGACCAGCCCCTATCGCGGCAAAGGCCGGGCGGCTCAGTGCATCGTCCTCCAGCATGGCGATTTGAAATTCAAGAATGTCGGCAGCGTCGTCGTCGGCGGTTTGGATCAAAGCGGCGAGACGAGCCGCCGCACTGCCGATTGCGGTCTCAAGCGCGGCTTTCTCATCGTCGGCTGTTTCCTTGCCGACATAGGATGCGGCAATCCGGTCGAAATCGAACAGCGGCCCCTCGGCATAGCCGGCCGAGGCCGAAATGCCTTGCAGCCTAAGCGGTTCGGACATGGTCCGTGCCTTCATCGAAATCGCGGCGCACCAGCTCGACCAGCGCGTCAACGGCATCATTGGCGCCGTCGCCGCTGGCCCTGATATGCAGCACGGTGCCCTTCGGCGCCTTGGCCGCCATCACCTTGACGATGCTCTTGGCGTCGAACCATGGTCCGTTGGCGGCCAGCGCAATTTCCACCTCGGCGGCAAAAGTCTTGGCCAGCTTGGTGAACTTCACCGAAGGACGCGCGTGCAGGCCCACCTCGTGGGTGATCACAACGGTCGCTTCGGCGGATGCGGACATGTCTTCAAGCTTCCCGTTCGCTCACGACGGCGACAATTCATGCGCCGTCGCCACCACTTCCTTCAGCGAGGCGCCGCCGGACGCCTCGGTCGCCGCCATCACCGCGCCTTCGACGATCGGCGCGTTGCACACGATGATCTTTTGCGACCGGGGCTCGCCGATCAAATCCACCGCCATTTCACTGTTGGTCTCGGCGCCGCCGAGATCGACCAGGATGGCGACACCGGCCTCCGACCAGGCCCTGTCGATGGCGGCCATGATGGCCTCGACATTGGTGCCGAGTCCGCCATGGCCGTTTCCGCCGCACCACGCAAGCGGCACTTCGTCGCCCACCATCTGCCGCACCATGTCGGCCGTGCCCTCGGCGACCAGCGGCGAATGCGAAACGATGACGATGCCGACATTGCTCATGGCTGACGTTCCAGCATCTCGACGATCGTGCGTACCAGAAGCGCGGTCGAACGTGCGCCGGCATCCATGTGGCCGATCGAGCGGTCGCCGAGGAACGAGGCGCGGCCACGCAGGGCCTTCATCGGCACGGTCGCCTTAGCCGCAGCGTCGGCGACATCGGCGATTTCCGATCCAGTCTTGCCCACGACCAACGCATCATGCGCCGGCTGTAGGACGTCGAGCATGGTTTTTTGTCCAACCTGTGACTTGCCGCGCGCGGCCACCGCTTCGATCGCCTTGCCGAAGGCCGCGGTCAGATTGGTGCGATCGGGCTCCGCCGAAATTTCCTTGCCGAGCGCCATGAACAAAGTTCCGAACAGCGGGCCGGAAGCGCCGCCGACCGTCATCACCAGCTTGGTGCCGATCGCCTTCAGCGCCTCGGGCAATGGCTTGGCAGCAAACATCTCGGCCTCGGCCCGCACCGCCTCGAAGCCGCGCTTCATGTTCAACCCGTGGTCGCCGTCGCCGATCGCCTGGTCGAGCGCCGTCAACTCTTCGGCGTGCGCGGCAATCGTGTCCGCGGCAGCCGTAATCAGCCCGGCAAGGTTCAGCGCCGCCATATCACCCGCATTCCTGGTTTCCACCCTTCCGGCAGTATCGAAAGAACGCTCATTCGACAACTGGAGCATGCATCAGGCCGCTTCGTGCAGCGCGGCGGCGGCCGCGAAGACCTCGGCCACCGCATGCGCGCCCGGGTCCACAACACCTTGCAGCTTGCTGCCGACATAGGCGGATCGTCCGGCCTTCGCCTTCTCCATGGAGGAGGTAGCCTCTGCGCCGCGTCGGGCGGCTGTTGCCGCATCTTCCAGGCCATTGGCGTCGAGCGCTTTCAGGGCCGGTTCCAAGGCATCGACCATGGTCCGGTCCCCGATCCTTGCACCGCCATAGAAGGTCATCCGCTCCAGGCCGGCCAGCAGCGCCTCGGCCAGTTTGGCCCCGCTGTCCAAACCCTGAGCCGCCGCCGTGAAAAAGATCGACAGCAGCACGCCGCTGGACCCGCCCATGGACGCGCTCAGAATGTCACCTATCGCACCAAGGGTCGCGGAAGATTCGGCAAGCGGCAGCGTGTCGAGCCGTTCCAGCACGCTGCGTGCGCCGGTCGCTGCCGTCGAGCCGGTGTCGCCGTCACCCGCCTTGGCATCCAGCGCGTTCAAGGTGCCTTCGAGCGCGATCAGTCTTTCGCAGACCGTGACGATCAGGCGCCTGGTGCGTGCATCCTGGCTGGGCTTGCGCGCCGCGCTTTGCCCGGCCGCTTTCGACAACGGCAAGACGGCAGGCGGCACAACAGGCTTTGCCGGCATCCAGGCATGCGGGCCGACTGCCGCCAGCAAGGCTGTTTCTCGTGCCGCGTCGAGCCGGATCAGCGACAGCGAGAAACCGTTCATGTTGAGCGCCGTCATCAGCGGGCCTGGGCCGATGGTCAGCTTGATCGCTTTGGCCAGAGGCGAAGCCAGCACCGCGTTGGCGATAACAGACATTTCGAGCGGTGGCACAGAGCCGAGATTGTTGATCAGCAGGGCGTAGCCGGCCGCAGGATCGAGCCGTGCCGACAGGCGCTCGGCCATGACCGCAACCAGCCTGTCGGCGCTCTGCACCGCAATGCGCTCGACGCCCGGCTCGCCATGAATGCCGAGGCCGAGCTCGCCGTCATTTTCACCGAACCGGTCTTCATGCGGCTGGCCGGGGATCGAGCAGGACGACAGCGACATGCCGAACGAAACGATATCCTTCGCCGCCGCGCGCGCGGCTGCAGCAACGGACGCCAGGTCATGGCCGGTTTCCGAAAGATGGCCAGCGATCTTATGCACGAACAAGGTGCCGGCAACGCCGCGTGGCTGGGTGATGTCAGGCAAAGCGATGTCGTCGGCGACGATCACCATTTCGACGCGAAACCCTTCGGCGCGCGCCTTCTCGGCCGCGAGGCCGAAATTGAGGCGGTCACCTGTGTAGTTCTTGACGATGAGCAGGCAGCCGGGCGGACCGGTCACCGCGCGAATGGCCGCCAGCACCGCTTCGACGCTTGGCGAGGCAAAGATCTCGCCCGAGACCGCCGCCGTCAGCATGCCATTGCCGACGAAGCCGGCATGCGATGGTTCGTGCCCGGCGCCACCGCCGGAGACGATGCTGACCTTCGTCTTGTCCCAACCGGCGCGCAGGATGACCTTGATTTCGGGATAGCCATCGAGACGGGCGAGATCGCCCGCGCCAATAGTTCGCAACAGGCCCTCCAGCGCCTCGGTGACGATCGTTTCCCTGCGATTGAAAAAGTGCTTCATCGAATTCGTCCCGTACTCGCAAAGTCGAAAACCGGTGCTGAACCCTTGGCTAGCAAACACCGAAAACCGTTCACATCAGCCCGTTCACATCAGTCGTTGTCCATCGGCGCCAAAATACAGCGGCGACCGGTAGCGGATCACCACTCTGTCGCCCTGCGCCAGATCCGTGTCGGGATCGGTCAGCGTCACCAGTTTCTTGGGTCCCACCGTCACATGCAGGTGGTTCTGGTCGCCGAGATGCTCCACCCAGTCGACGACGCCGTCGGCATGGCCGTTGGCAGCCTTCTCGATCGCCAGATGTTCGGTGCGGGCGCCGATTGTCTTGGTTCCCGCCGGCGCGCCACTATCGGGCAGCAACCCCGTCGGCAGAAGATTGATCGCCGGCTGGCCTAGCCTTGCCGCGACATGCAGGTTAGCCGGCTCAGAATAGATCGTCCGCGGAGAACCGATCTGCACCAGCTCGCCATCGGCAAGGATACCGATGCGATCGGCCATGGTCATCGCCTCGATCTGGTCGTGCGTGACGTAGAGCATGGTGGCGCCGAGCTCGGTCTGGATGCGCTTGAGCTCAAGCCTGAGGTCCCCGCGCAGCTTGGCGTCCAGCGACGACAGTGGCTCGTCCATCAGATAAATCGACGGCTTGCGCACCAGCGCGCGGCCGATGGCGACGCGCTGCATTTCGCCGCCCGAAAGCTTGGTCGAACGGTTGGCGAGCTTGTGATGGATGCGCACCATCCTCGCCACCTCCTCGACCCGGCGGCGGATCTGGTCTTCCGGCATTTTCCGCGCCGGCGAGCGCAGCGGGAAGGCGAGGTTGTCGAACACCGACAGATGCGGATAGAGCGAATATTGCTGGAACACGAAAGCCGTATCGCGCTCGGCCGGCGACAGCGCGGTGGCATTGTGGCCGCCGATTTCGATCGTGCCGGAATCCGGCCGCTCCAGCCCGGCGATGAGCCGCAGCGTCGTCGTCTTGCCGGCGCCGGTCGGCCCGAGCAGCACGACGAACTCACCATCCGATATATGCAGGTCGAGGCCATTGACGGCGGCATGGTCGCCAAAACTCTTGGTCACGTTCCTGATGCGCACGTCAGCCATGACGGGCCCTCCGCTCAGAGGCCACATCGTGGATCGCGGTTCTCACCGCGCGGCCGGATCCCTTCTCGAACAGCGACAGCCGCGCGCTGCTCAGCGTCAGGCCGACATGATCTCCGGTCGAGAGCCGGATTTCGGCCGGCACGCGTGCCTTGATGATGCCGTCCGCCGTCTCCACCGCGACGATCTGCGTGGTGCCGAGATATTCGGTGCCATAGATGGCGCCGCGCAGCTTCGAATTGTCATCGAAGCGGATGTGTTCGGGCCTGATGCCGAGCGCCATGTCGACCGGCGCAACATCCTCGCGCACCTCCGGCACCGCCACTTTCGCACCTTGCACGACGATCTCCCTGGCGCCTTTCGCCAATCCACCGCCAAAGCCCAAGAAGTTCATCGGCGGCGAGCCGATGAAGTCGGCGACGAACATGGTCGCCGGGCGGTCGTAGATTTCGCGAGGTGTGCCGAACTGTTCGATGACGCCATGGTTCATCACCGCGATCTTGTCGGCCATCGACATCGCTTCCATCTGGTCGTGCGTAACATAGACGGTCGTGGCGTGGATGCGGTTGTGCAACTCGCGCAGTTCATGCACCATCAGATCACGGAATTCGGTGTCGAGCGTACCAAGCGGCTCGTCCATCAGGAAGCATTTGGGCCGCCGCACGATGGCGCGGCCGAGCGCCACGCGCTGGCGGTCGCCACCGGCAAGGCCGGAGACGGATTTGTCGAGCAGGTGGTCGATGCGCAGCAGCTTCGCCGTCTCCTCGACCCGCGTGCGGATCTCAGCCGACGGCATGCCTTGCGCCAGGAGCGGAAAGCCGATGTTCTTGCACACGTTCATGTGCGGATAGAGCGCGAACAGCTGGAAGACAAAGGCGATGTCGCGCTCGCGTGCCCGCAGCATGGTGACATCGTCGCCGCCAAGCAGGATCTGGCCGCCGGTCGGCAATTCGAGCCCGGCGATCATACGCAATGTCGTCGTCTTGCCGCAGCCCGATGGCCCGAGCATGACGAAGAACTCGCCATCCTCGACGACGAAGTTGGAATCCTGCACGGCGACGAAATCGCCGAAGGCCTTTCTCAGGTGCTGGACGCGAATTTCGGCCATGATTATTCCGGGAACTTCGAGACGACGATGAACATCACCGTGCCGGCGAGCATGGTGATGAAGGAATAGGTGTAGAGCGACAGCGCGAAGGGCTGGAACAGCATCAGGAAGCCGACGGCGATCAGCGCCGTGGCGATGTTTTCCATCAGCCCGCGCCTGGCCCAGCGAGGCCATGATGATTTCCTGGAGATGGCGGCGCGCGTCATACGTAGCCTTCCTTTTCCACACCCAAAGGGAGAGATGGCTGCCAGGTGGTTCCCCCACTCCGTCGCTGTTTCGCAGCGCCACCTCTCCCCCCTCCGGAGGGAGAGGAAGGGAGCCTGGCTGAATTAGGTTCGCGCCCTTCCTCTACCCCGTCGATCGGGGGAGAGGTGTCGAGCGAAGCTCGACGGAGTGGGGGTCGACCTGGCGCGGCGCCAGACGATACATGTGCCCGCTTGCCATGCGCGCTATCGCTAAATGCTAAGCGTTCGCAAGTGTGTCGATCCCGTAGCCGTGAACGAGGAGAAGGGAAACGGTGACACCGGCGGTCTCTTATTCCCACATCAATCATTTGCGCACCGCGCCGAAGGTGATGCCGCGCAGCAATTGTTTGCGAAGCAGGATTGTGAAGACCAGGATCGGCACCAGGAAGATCGTCGTGCCGGCTGCCACCGCCGGCCAGTCCTGGCCGCCTTCGCCGATGATGGTCGGGATGAAGGGCGGCGCGGTCTGCGCCGTGCCGGAGGTCAGGAGAGCGGCGAAGGCATATTCGTTCCAGGCGAAGATCAGGCAGAAGATGGCGGTCGCGGCGATGCCGGTCGTCGCCTGCGGCAGCACGGTGCGCCAGAACGCCTGCAGCCGCGTATAGCCGTCGATCATCGCCGCTTCCTCATATTCGCGCGGGATCTCGTCGATGAAGCCTTTCAGCAGCCATACAGCCAGCGACACGTTGACCGCCGTGTAGAGCAGGATCATGCCGAGAGCGGTGTCCGACAGGCCAAGCTCGCGGTACATCAGGTAGATCGGAATGGCGACGGCGATCGGTGGCATGAAGCGGGTCGACAGGATGAAGAACAAAAGGTCGTCGGCGAGCGGCACCTTGAAGCGCGAGAAGCCATAGGCCGACAGCGTGCCGAGGAACACGGCGCAGAAGGTCGAGCCGAAGGCGATGATCAGTGAATTGACGAAGCGCGGCAGGAAGTTGGACGGGCCCGCGATGACCATGTTGCGCTTGCGCGTGGTCTCGTCGCAGAAGCCGGTCGCCGGACCCAGCGAGTTGATGTATTCGGGCGTCTGCCGGGTCCGCGTCGTGAACAGGTTGCAGTAGCCTTCTAGGCTAGGCTGGAACAGGATCTTCGGCGGATAGGCGATCGAATCCGGCGGCGTCTTGAAGCTGGTGGCGAATATCCACAGCAGCGGCACGATTGAGATCAAAGCATAGGCAATGATGATCGCGCCGGCGATGCGCTTCGAGTTGACCGAGGGTGCGACGACCGAGTGGGCGGTGGTCAGGCTCATCTCTGCTTCACCTTGTTGAGCGCCTTGACGTAGATGTTGGCCAGCCCGAATACCGCGACGAACAGGATGATGGCGAAGGCCGAGGAATAGCCGGTACGCCAGCTCTCGAAGGCCTGCCGCTTCAGCGTGATCGAGGCGACCTCGGTGGTCGAGCCCGGCCCGCCTCCGGTCAGCAGGTTGACCATGTCGAACATCTTGAAGTTCTCGATGCCGCGAAACAGCACCGCCAGCATGATGAAGGGCAGCGCCATCGGCAGCGTGATCGACCAGAACTGCCGCCAGTTTGAGGCGCGGTCGACCTCGGCCGCCTCATAGATGTATTCGGGGATGGAGCGTAAGCCCGCGAGGCAGATCAGCATCACATAGGGCGTCCACATCCACGTATCGACGATGATGATCGACCAGGGCGCCAGCGAGACGTTGGAGAGCATCTGGATATCGGTTGGCGGAATTCTCGTGACGAAGGAAATCGCGTAGGCGAACAGGCCGATCTGCGGCTCGTAGAGGAAGCGCCAGAAATTGCCGACCACCGCCGGCGACAGCATCATCGGCACCAGGATCAGCGTCGTCCAGAAGGCATGGCCGCGAAACTTCCTGTCGATCAGCCAGGCCAGCGTGAAGCCGATCAGCGTCTGCAACAGGATGGTCCAGAACACGAAATGCGCCGTGGTCTGCATGGCGACCCAGATATCCTTGTCGCCGAGGATGCGCTGGTAGTTGGCAAAGCCGAGGTTCTTCACCACTTCGTTCGGGCGGTTGGCCCGGTAGTTGGTAAACGACAGGTAGATCGCCCAAAACAGCGGGAAGATGTTGATGGCGAGCAGCAACAGGATCGTCGGCGAGATGAACAGCCAGGCGAGACCCTTGTCGCTGATGCCCCGGACCTTGCGGGCCAACGGTTCCGGGGTCGCCCGGGCAACGTTCTCCGCGGTCCGATTGAGCATGGTCAGTCCTGCTTCGGTCACTTGGTCGTCTCTGTCATGGAATTTATCTGAACCGCGTCCCGTGCTAAGGCGGCACGGGACCAAGAGCATGATGCCGAAAAGTGTGCAGCGGTTTTCGGACGACATCATGCTCTCTCTTTTTTCCCCGGAGGCGGATGATTTCTGGTCGATTCGACCTGAAAATCATCCGCCTCTGAGGCCTAGCTCGGGAGGAGCCGATTACATCTTGCCATCGTCCTGGAAGACCTGCGTCCAGTCTTTGACGAGACCGTCGAGTGCGTCCTTGGCCGATCCCTGGCCGGCGACGACATAGTCGTGGAAGCGCTTCTGCGAGGCCTGCAGCAGCGGTGCGTAGCTAGGCTCGGCCCAGAAGTCCTTCACGATGGCCATCGAGTCGAGGAAGGTCTGCGCGTAGGGCTGGCTGGCCGGGAAGGCCGGATCCTTGACCACTGCGTTGAGGCAGGAATAGCCGCCGAGCGACCACCACTTGGACTGCACGTCCTTGTTGGCGAACCACTTGATGTATTTCAGCGCCGCTTCCTGCTTGTCGGAATAGGACACCACCGAGATGCCCTGGCCGCCGAGTTGGGCGAACTGCTCGCCGTCGGGACCCTTCGGGTTGACGAAGTAGCCGATCTTGTCGCCGCCGACATTCTCGTCCTTCTGCAGGCCAGGCCATGTGAAGGCGAAATTCATATGCATCGCTACCTGGCCGGATTTGAAGGCATCGACACCTTCGCCCATGTAGCTGTTCGACGCACCGGGCGGCGTGCAGCAATCATAGAGCGCCTTGTAGAACTCCAGCCCCTTCACCGACTTGTCGGAGTTGACGAAGCCTTCCATCTCGTAGGGTTTCTTGGGGTTCTCGTATTGGAAGCCATGGCTGTAGAGTACATCCATGGCGCCCATGGTGATGCCTTCAGAGCCGCGCTCGGTATAGATCGAGGCGCCGTAGACGGTCTTGCCGTCGATCTCACGCTTCTGGAAGAATTCGGCGACCTGCTTCAGCTGGTCGAAGGTGGCCGGCGGGCCGAGATCCCAGCCATACTTCTCCTTGAATTCCTTCTGCAGTTCCGGCTTGGAGAACCAGTCCTTGCGATAGGTCCAGCCGACGACGTCGCCCATGGCCGGCAGCGCCCAATAGTTCGGCGTGTTCTTCGGCCATTCCGAATAGCCGACGACGGTTGCCGGCACGAAGTCGTCCATGCTGATCTTCTCCTTGTCGAAGAAGTCGTTCAGCTTGACGTAGTGGCCGTTCTCGGCGGCGCCGCCGATCCACTGGCTGTCGCCGATGATCAGGTCGCACAGCTTGCCATGCGAATTCAGCTCGTTGAGGAACCGGTCGGCATAATTGGTCCACGGCACGAATTCGAATTTCATGCCGATGCCGGTTTCCTTGGTAAAATCCTTGGACAGTTCGACAAGCGCGTTTGCCGGATCCCAGGCGGCCCAGCACAGCGTCAGGTCTTCAGCGTGCGCGACGTTCGAGACGGCTGTCGACGCTGTAATCGCCGAGGTGAGTCCCAACGCCAGTTTCAATCTCGATTTCATGCCTTCCTCCCATTTGCGAAACGCGTCCGGATGACGGTTTCAAAAGCCCTCAACCCCTCTCCTCAGGGGCCCAAACATGGCGGCGCGGCAGCGCGGCAGATGTTTAGTAATTTGTTTAGTGATGCAATTTTTACTAAACAAGGCAAGCGAATTCGTTGCTGCGCCGCAGCATGCCGGGGGGCGGTGTCTGAAAACGTTGGGAAAAGTGCTGCTCGCTCGTAGGGCGTTCGAAGCCGTGCAGCCAACAGGAGCAGGGCTGAGGGAGCGTCGCGCCGGTCAGTCGACCCGTTTGGTGCTCACCATGACCTTCCGGATCGGCGGCGCCGGCGGCAGCAGTTCGCGGATGTCGGCGAACGGGAAAATAGGTTCGAA